>JAEEPQ010000248.1 GCA_016284885.1 Desulfovibrio sp. | reverse complement strand
AGAGCGCGCCCGGCCAGGGCTCGAGCTTCCACCTCCGCCTTGACCTGGAGTGCGTCCACGGTTCAGCCGACAGCCTCAATCTTCCTCCATGGAGCGTGCTCGTGGTCGACGACAGCATGGACCTGTGCCTCTCGGCGGAATCCTGCCTGACGGAGCTGGGCGCTCGTCCCCAGACCTGCACCAGCGGCGAAGAGGCCGTCAATCTGGCCGCCAAAGCCCATGCGGCCGGCGAAGACTTCTTCGCCGCAATCATCGACTACAGGATGCCTGGCATGAACGGCGTCCAGACGGCCGTGAAGATACGCGAGGCAACCGGCGGCAAGGTGCCGGAACTCCTCGTCTCCGCCTACGACTGGAGCGACATCGAAGAGGAGGCCAGGGCGGCCGGCATTGCCGGCTTCATCGCCAAGCCGCTCTTCAAGTCCACGCTCCATCACGCCCTGTCCCGTCTCGCCGGCGACGAGTCTTCCGACGTCCACCAGGCAGAAGACGCTCTTCCCTCGCTTGACGGCATGCACGTGCTGCTGGCCGAGGACCAGCCCATCAACGCCGATATCGCGAAAGCCATTCTGGAGGATGCCGGCTGCACCGTGGACTGGGGCGAGGACGGCGTTGCCGCACGCAAGCTCTTCGCCGAGTCGGAGCCCGGCTACTTTGATGCCATCCTCATGGATCTGCGCATGCCCCACATGGACGGCATCGAGGCCACGAAGGCCATACGCGCCATGAACCGCAACGATGCCGCATCCGTGCCCATCATCGCCCTCTCTGCGGACGCCTTCGCCGAGGACGCCCAGCGGTGCAGAGACGCCGGCATGAACGACCATCTGGCCAAGCCCATTGACGTCAAGGAGCTGACGAGGCTTCTGGCCAGCTTCCGCGGGGAGCGCAAGGACAACGCGTAGCTGGCGCCGCCACTCGTCTGCCGTCTGCGTCCAGAGCTGAACATCTGTTCCGGCACCTAGTCCTGCCTGGCCCGCCACCGTCCCGCGCCCTGCCTTCATTGCCTTTCCCGGCCGTCGGGCGCGGGATGCCCTGCACCCCCTTCTTCTGGCCACCAGCGCGCTGTCCGGCACTGGATGCCGCGCCCGCCGTTTCGGGGAGTTCTGCCATGCAGCGATCGCGCCAATGACGCTCTGCCGGCACTCAGGGGCGCAAACATCGCCAAAGCATATGTCTGCCATAGAAGAGATGCCGAAGGCGCCGGGCTTTCTTCTGCACTCGCGCCGGCGAACTGCCGCCAGAAACAAGGCTGGCGCCCCGGCGTCGACAGAAACGGCCTTGAGCGCCTGCCTGAAGGAGGTCGCGCATGGGTGACAGAGCCCGCCGTTCCGTCACATTGCGGCCGCCTTGGCCGGCGTCATGGCAGGAACGGCTCCGGCGTGCGCCATGACTGCGTTCCATGCGGCCGCCGAGCATCCAGGAAGCCCGGCGCAAAGCGTCCATGCGGAATGAACGTCCCTTCCGGCATGCCGCAAAGGACTGCTGCCTGTCCGGCATCCTTCGGCGATGCCGCATCCGGCGTCACTGGCGCCGCGGGCCGCCGCCTTTCCGGCATGCTGCCTTTAGGGCATTTTCATGCATCATGGGCAGGAGGATGCGCCGCCGCTTGGACGGAGCCGGCCGGCGGGCTCCGTAAGAGAGGGAGAAGAGGCGATGCCGAAGACGTCGAAGCAGATGGCTCTGGGGTCGGCCTGCTGCCCGCGGGGGCCGTTCTGCCACCGTCCTGCGGAGAATTCGAGCTGACTGCAGAAAACTTCAAAAAGATGTACGAAATTCACGGCAGGCACCATTTCGACGAACTGCTCTGCGATCCGAAGAAGCATGGGGAGATGTTCGAAAAGGCCTGCAGCCTGGCACGAAACGGCAATGGATTCGAGCAGGCAGCCGCATGGATGGACATCGCAGGAGCGAAGGCCTGGGACGGAGACGTCGCCGGCGCCTTCGAGGCGCTGGAACAGCTCCGCCGGCTGAACGAGGACGGCAAGCTCGCCGCGCTCATGGGAACGCTGGTCCTGCCGATGTTCAGAAGGAGCAGGGAAGCCGTCGACGGCTGCATGCGCGCCTTTCGCGACGGGAACAGGACTGAAGTTGAAATGGAAGCAAAGCGTCTTGTCGCGGAATGCAATGCTCTGTCTCCTTCAGAGGTGTGAAATGCGTTCAGCAGGGACGAAGCGGCGGCCGAAGACAGGTACAAGGGGCAGACATTCGGCGTGAAGGGCAGGATAGGCAGAACTGCCGCCCTGCCCGACGGCCGTCCAATGATTCTTTTCCATGCCGGCGGACACGGAGCTGGAACCGTAGGCTTCGTCTTCGAGCATCGCGGCGAAGCCGCGAAGATGAAGAAGGGCAGGACGGCGCTGCTGGGCGGCGAATGCGCCGGACTCAGGAACGGAATGGTCGTCTTCGAAGACAGCTTCATCGTTCCGGAAAAGAAGAAGAACGGAAAGAAGTAGCGGAGCGCTTCCGGGCCTGCGCCGCGTGGTCGCGCGGACGCAGGCCAGACGGCTGCGACGCCGGCAAACGCAGGCAGACGGTCAGCAAGACGGCACGACAGCCGACAGACGCAGGCAGATGGCGCCAGACGGCCACGACCCGCTGCCAGAGGCAGATAGGGGGGCGGGCCTTCCCCTCGCGACAGAAAATCTACCAATGCGTCGAAAAGGTCCTGCAGACAAAAAGGTCCAGAATTTCAAACGTCTTTTTCCTGCAGGCCACAGCAAGCCCGAGGATCGCGCAGGTCTTTGCGGTTCTTTTCTACACTTGCGTTGAAACTACCCTTCCTCCCGGACTGCCGCCGGCGCCAGACGCCCGCTGCGTCCCTGCCGCAATCCCCTGAAACGAGACGGTTTTTGGCGCGGGCAACCTGTCCCCTTTCCGTCTGGCACGCTTTTCGCTTTGGATGGGTCAATCGCCTCAGCGAAGGGACCCATCTCCGCTGGACGGCAGACTGCCATGGTCCAGAACCGTGGCGACATCAGCAAGGGAGAAACAGCATGAACTCGACCGACACAGCCTTCATTCTCGTCTGCGCATCCATGGTCTTCGTGATGACGCCAGCCCTGGCGCTCTTCTACGGCGGCCTGGTCAGCGCGCGCAACGTGCTCTCGACAAGCTTCCACAGCTACGCCAGCCTCGGCCTCGTGACGGCCGTGTGGGCCGCCTGC
>JAEEPQ010000042.1 GCA_016284885.1 Desulfovibrio sp. | reverse complement strand
TCTGGCCGTAGTAGATGCCGACCATGATGCCGGCAACGCCGCCGAGGCCGGGACCGATGAGGAAGACCAGCGAGATGACGCGGTTGACGTTGATGCCCATGAGCCTGGCAGCGCCCTGGTCAATGGCGACGGCGCGGATGGCCGCGCCCGTCTTGGTGCGCTGCATGAAGAGCTGCAGGGCGACCATCAGCACGATGCTGCCCGCGATGACGAGCAGGCGCATGCCCGGGATAGAGGTGCCGAAGACGGTAACCGTGAAGTCGGGGCGCAGGAAGTCGGGATAGACGTAGACGCGCGCGCCGTAGATGAGCATGAGCGCGTTTTCGAAGAAAATCGATGCGCCCAGGGCGCTGACCACGGCGCTGAGGCGGCCGGCGGAGCGCAGGGGGCGGTAGGCGACGCGCTCGAGCAGGTAGCCGACCAGGGCAACCAGAAGCGCGACCATGACGAAAACGAGCAGGACCGCGGAAAAGGGCTGGAGGACGCCTGCGATGTTGCAGCTGACGAGGAGCGTCAGGCCAAGGTAGGCGCCTATGGCGAAAAGGTCGCCGTGGGCGAAGTTGATGAGCTTGAGCACGCCGTAGACCATGGTGTAGCCCAAGGCCACCAGCGCGTAGATGCCGCCGACGGCGAGTCCGTTGAGAAGCTGCTGAACGAAGAATTCCATGACGATCAAGGCGCAGGGGGCCCAGGAAGGTCCGGAGCCCCCTGCGCGGAGAGAGAGCTTTGCTTGACTAGTTCTTGGGCTGGAGGATGAAGGCGCCCTGCTCGTCCACGGCGTAGACGCGGTAGAAGTCGCCCACGCGGTCGCCCTTGGCGTTGAAGCCCATCTTGCCGGAGAGGGCGGGCTCGTTCTTGAGGGCCTTCAGGAAGGCAGCCATGGCCTCGGGCTCAGTCTTGCCGGCCTTGAGGGCTGCTTCGATGGCCTTGTAGGCGTCGCCGGCCAGCACGGCCCACACGGAGACGGGCACGCTCTGGTAGGCGGCCTTGAAGTCGGCCAGGAAGGCCTTGGCTTCAGGAGCGTCCATGTCCTGGGGGAGGGGCGGGCTCACGAAGGAGAAGCCCTTGGCAGCCTCGGCGCCGGCGATCTTGACGAGGTCGGCGTGGTTGGCGGCATCGCCGCCCATCATGGGCACGGACCAGCCCATCTCCTTCATCTGGCGCAGGAGCATGCCGGCTTCGGGATAGTAGCCCGTGAAGAAGATGAACTCGGGACCGGTCGCCTTGATCTTGGTGAGAGTCGCGGTGTAGTCGCGCTCGCCGGGAGTCAGGGCGTCGAAGAAGACGACCTCGACCTTGCCGTTCACATAGGACTTGATCTCGTCGGCCAGGCCCTTGGCGTAGGAGGAGTTGTCGTGCAGGATGGCGAGCTTCTTCGCTCCGGTCTTCAGGACGGCTTCGGCCGCGAACTTGCCCTGGGCATCGTCGCGGGGGCAGGTCCTGAAGAAGAGGGGCAGGTTCTTCTCAGTCAGGCGTATGCTGGTGGAGCCCGTGCCTATCTGGAGAATGCCCGCCTCGTCGTAGATGTTCTGGGTGGCCTCGGTCACGGCAGAGCCGTAGGTGCCGATGACGGCCTTCACGCCGGCCGAGGCGAGCTTCTGGGCGGCCAGGGCGGCGGAGCGGGGATCGCCGGCATCGTCTTCCACGACGAGATCGATCTGCATGCCGTTGACGCCGCCGGCCTTGTTGGTCTTGTTGACGAGCAGCTCGACGATGTTTTTCATGTCGATGCCCTCAGAAGCCCATTTGCCAGTTAACGGACACATTAAACCAATTTTATATGCTTCTGCGGCGCTGGCGCTCTGCACAGGCAGTGCGAGAACCATTGCGAGGCACGCAAGGAGCAGCGAAACACGTTTCATAGGGACCCCCCGTTGGTGAGCGCGGCCGGCTGGCGACGGCAGAAGGCCTGCCTCTCGCCGGACGCATGTCTGGAACGAGGGATGCTACACCTGTTTCACGTAAAAAAAAAGGCCAAAAAACGCTTTGGAGCGCTGAGCGCCCGCCTGCGCCGGCACGGCCTGATCAGCGCTGGACCAGCGACGTCCTCGCCGCCCTATCCCGCCAGGTAGCCGGCGATGGCGCAGAGCGTGTCCGGCACGGCCGAGGCGTAGCGGCCGTAGAGCACCTGGGCATCGGCGCCAGCCCTGACGGCAAGCTCCAGATCCCGGCCCCTGGCCGCCAGTTCGCTGCAGCCAAGCTCTTCGGCCAGGACGCGGACCTCGTGGACGGACTCCCGTGCCGTCTGGAGATCGCCCCGGTCAATGGCGGCAAAGACCACGGCTGGGCTGGCATCGGCCAGCTGCATGAAGGCGCGCAGCTTCTGCGCGTAGACACGGGCGTCGCCGCCGGCCTTTTCGAGTCCCTGCTTCCAGTCCAGCATACCGTCCATGATGGCGCTCCTGCGTTGAGTTGCTTGTCGGGGGGATTGGGCTTGCGCGCGGACCCAAGGCCCGCTCAGGTTAGCCTTATGTCCTAGAGGACAGGGCTTGTCTAGAGGGTTGCGACCTCCGGCGCGAAGAAAGCCGGGCTGCGCGGGGATGCGGCCTCGTCAGGGCCGGGCGAACTGCCCGCCCGAGACGTAGAAGGTGTTCTCAACGATGAAGAGGGCGTGGGGGTCGATGCCATAGACGAGGTGCTCCAGCCGCTTCACGGCGACGTTGCTCGTGACGGTGAGCAGGATCTCCCTGTCTGTGCCCGAGTAGGCGCCCTTGCCACGCAGGAGCGTGACCCCGAAGCGCTCCTGGACGAGCACGGCCTCGGCTATCTCCTCCCCGCGATCCGAGACGACGAGCACGAGCTTGCGGTTGTTGAAGAGGCCGAGCACGTATTCGAGGACGGCGGAGGAGAGGAAGAGCATTATCAGGGTGGCGACTATCTTGTCGAGGCTGGTCCCGCAGGCCGTCGCCACGGTAAAGAGCGCCACGTTGAAGCCAAAGGAGAACTGGCCGATGGGGATGTTCCAGCGCCTTTGCAGCACGATGCCCACGATGTCCGTGCCGCCGGACGAGCCGAGGCTGCGGAGCATGAGGCCGCAGCCTGCGCCGTGGACCACACCGCCGAAGACGGCAGCGTAGAGCTCGTTCTGCAGGGGGACGGCGACCCCCAGATGGGCGTAGGCAAGGCCGGCCGCCGTAGTCACGGCCGTGCCGTAGGCCGTGTAGAGCAGAAAGCGCCGGCCGACGTGGCACCAGCCCCAGACGAAGAGCGGAGCCGACAGCACGAGGTACCAGGTCGGGGCGTCGAGCAGGCCGGTCCAGTACTGGGCGAGCAGGGCCATGCCCATGACGCCGCCGGAGAGGAAGCCGTGCTGGGCGGCGATGCACTGCAGGCACAGGGCGGTGAGAAGGCCCCCTGCCGTGAGCTGGAGAAGGTTCCACCAGACGGCCTCGGCAAGCCTCGGATTGTAGGTGCGCTTGAGCATGGGCGCCCCGGTGTCTGCTAGCCGAGCAGGGGCTGGATCACGTTGAGGGACCAGAGCATCTTCAGGGCCACGATGATGAGGAAGCAGGCAAAGGCCTTCTTGAGCTTGGCCGTGGGCAGGGCGTGGGAGAGCCTGGCGCCCACGGGGGCGAAGAAGAAGCTCACGCAGGCGATGCCGAGAAAGGCCAGGACGCTGACGTAGCCAAAGCAGCCTTCCGGAAGCCCCGGGGCCTGCCAGCCGCCGACGACGTAGCTGACGGTGCCGGCCACGGCAATGGGGAAGCCTATGGCCGCCGAGGTGCCGACGGCGTGGTGCATGGGCACGTTGCAGAAGGTCATGAAAGGCACGGAGAGGGTGCCGCCGCCGATGCCGACGAAGCTGGAGACGAGGCCGATGACGCCGCCGGCCGCGCAGGTGCCGGCAAAGCCCGGCATCTCGCGGGAGGCCTTGGGCTTGTAGCCGGAGAGCATCTGGGCGGCAACAAAGAGCAGGAAAACGATAAAGAAGGCCCGCAGGAAGAAGGTCGGCATGCGCGTGGCCACGAGGCCGCCGCAGAAGGTGCCGAGCAGGATGCCGGGAGTGATGTTCCTCAGGATGTCGAAGTGGACGGCGCCGCGCTTCCAGTGGGCGCGGGAGCTGGAGACGGAGGTCACCATGATGCTGGCCAGGGAGGTGCCGAGGGCGAGCTGGTGGATCTGGGCTTCGGGGTAGCCCAGCATCTCGAAGACAATGTCGAGCATGGGCACGATGACGATGCCTCCGCCAACGCCCAGCAGCCCCGCGAGCACGCCGGCGACGGCACCGCAGCCCATGAAGGTGACGATGGGAATCCACATGGCCTGAAGATAGGCAGCGACTGCATCCATAAAAAACCTCCCTGCTGTTCGAAAGCTGCCCGCTCTTGTACGGACAGACGGCACCGCTGTCCAGCGCCGCGAGCCTTTACAAATCGCCCCGCGGGCAGTATCTCTTTGGGCCATGAAGCACTGCGTCTGCACAAGGCTTGCGGCCCTCGGACCCGACAACGGCACTGCCGTACGGCAGCTCTTCCCCCGTTTTTCCATCCGCCATCAAGGCGGTTTTTTTTTGCCTGAGCGCAGGCGCTAGGAAACACCAGACACACCCGGCCATGCCCAACGTGCCGGGCTGGAGGCGCACACTGTGGAAAAAGACAACCGCTACCTCTGGAAGCACAAGGACCTTCTCGACGTCACCCAGCTGAGCAGGGAGGACGCCGACCATCTGCTCGACCTCGCGGCCAGCTTCCAGGAAATCAACAGGCGTCCGGTCAAGAAGGTTCCCACCCTCAAGGGCAAGTCCATCATCCTCTTCTTCGCCGAGAACAGCACGCGCACCAAGACGAGCTTCGACATCGCCGGCAAGCGCCTCTCGGCAGACACCCACGCCCTCTCCAAGTCGGGGTCCAGCATCAACAAGGGCGAGAGCCTCAAGGACACCGGCCAGACCCTCATGGCCATGAACCCCGACGTCATCGTCATCCGACACTCCTCCAGCGGCGCGGCGGAGTACCTGGCCAAGCTCCTGCCCTGCTCCATCGTCAACGCCGGCGACGGCTGGCACGCCCATCCCACGCAGGCCCTGCTCGACAGCTTCTCCCTGCGCCAGGTCTGGGGCCCCAGCTTCGAGGGCAAAACGCTGCTCATCCTCGGCGACATCGCCCACAGCCGCGTGGCCCGCTCCAACCTCTACCTGCTCAACCTCCTCGGCTGCAAAGTGCGCTTCTGCGGCCCCAGCACCCTGCTTCCGCCAGGCATAGACGGCTGGAACTGCGAGGTCTACACCGACATCGAGGAAGCGCTCAAGGGCGTCGACGCCTGCATGTGCCTGCGGCTCCAGCTGGAGCGCCAGGAAGCCGGCCTCCTGCCGGATCTGCTCGAGTACTCCCGCCGCTACTGCCTCACGCGCGAACGCCTGAACCTGGCCAAGCCAGGCGCCAAGGTGCTCCATCCCGGCCCCATGAACCGCGGCCTTGAAATCGCTGACGAGATCGCGGACTGCCCGGACTCCCTCGTCCTCGACCAGGTCTCCGCCGGCGTGGCCGTGCGCATGGCCGTGCTCTACCTGCTGGCCACGCGCTAGTCCGTCCCCGGCACCCTACTGCAAGGAACATCCTTCTGGAGTGACATAATGAAATTCTGCCTCACCAACGCCCGGCACCTGGGATGCGACGTCGACCTGCACATCGAAGACGGCAAGGTCGTCACCATGACGCCAGCCGGCAGGATCCCGCCCGCCGGGGACGAAGCCGTCGAGGACGCCCAGGGCCTGGTGCTCCTGCCCGGCCTTACCGACTGCCACGTGCACCTGCGCGAACCCGGCTTCGAATGGAAGGAAGACATCGCCTCGGGCCTCGAGGCCGCCGCGCACGGCGGCTTCTGCCAGGTCATGTGCATGCCCAACACCAATCCCTGCAACGACACGGCCGGCGTCACCTACCTCATGCTGGCCAAGGCCCAGAAAAGCCATCCCCACGGCCCCAGGCTCTGCCCCGTGGCCGCGGCATCCCTCGGCCTCAAGAGCCAGACCATGGCGCCCCTGGGCGAGCTCAAGGAAGCGGGCTGCGTTGCCGTTTCCAACGACGGCCGCCCCATGACCAACACCGAGCTCATGCGCCGCACCATGGAATACGCCCACGACCTCGGGCTCGTCTTCACCGACCACTGCGAAGACCTCCAGCTCGCCCCGGGCTACCTCATGAACGAGGGCGCCGTCAGCGGCGAGCTCGGCGTCATGGGCCAGCCCGTGGTCGGCGAAGCCCTGCAGGTGGCCCGCGACTGCATGCTCGCCGAATACCTCGGCATCCCCGTGCACATCGCCCACGTCTCCTGCAAGCTGGCGGCCGACGTCATCGCCTGGTTCAAGTCGCGCGGCGCCAAGGTCACGGCCGAAACCTGCCCCCACTACCTGCTCCTCGACGAGACCCTCATGGCCGGCTACAACGCCTGGGCCAAGGTGAACCCGCCCCTGCGCACCCCGGCCGACCGCGAGGCCATGGTCAAGGCCGTCAAGGACGGCACCATCGACATCATCGTCACCGACCACGCCCCGCACGCCGACCTCGACAAGGACCAGACCCTGGACGAGGCGCCCAACGGCCACACCGGCCTCGACCTCTCCCTCTCCCTGATCTGGAGCCTCGTGCGCGACGGAGCCCTCGACGAAGCCGACGTCGTGCGCCTCATGGCAGAGAAGCCTGCCGAGATCTTCAGCCTGCCCGTCAACCGCTTCAATCCCGGCGATCCGGCGGACTTCATCCTCTTCGATCCCAGCCTCGAGTGGGTGGTCTCTCCCGAGACCGTCTACTCCAAGAGCTGCAACACGCCGCACCGCGGCAAGCTCCTCCAGGGCCGTTGCGTCCACAACTGGATAGGCGGCGTGAAGCTCTTCTAGGCCGTCCCTGCCCTGCCAAGCCTTCGCGCGGATCCCCCGCCCTGCCAAGCCTGGGCCTGCGGATCCGCGCGGCTTCGTGCATTCAACGCCTTTCCCCCCGTCCTCAAGGAGGCAGCCATGCCCGAACGCACCCCCGCCGTTGCCGGCAGATTCTATCCCGCAGGCGCCGAGGAAGCCCTGGCGGCCATCGAAAGCCTGGCCTCGCAGGCAGGCCGTCTGGCCGACAGGATAGGTCCCTGGAATCCGCCTGCCAAAAGCCCCCGCATCGTCATGCTGCCCCACGCCGGCTGGATCTTTTCCGGCCTCGCCACCATGGCGGCCCTTGCCGGCGTCGGCCTGAAGAAGCGCCTCGTTGTCCTGTGCCCCAACCACACCGGCCAGGGGCGTCCTCTTGGCGTCTGGCCCGAGGGCAGCTGGCACACGCCCCTCGGCAAGGTCCCCGTGGACGCCGAACTGGCCCAAGCCCTCTGCCGGCAGGCGCCCTTCCAGGAAGATCTGGCCTGCCACCGCGGGGAGCACTCCATTGAGGTGCTCCTGCCCTTCCTGCTTTACCGCGCACGGCCCGAGATTCCCCAGATCACGCCGGTGTGCGTCGGCAGCCAGGATCCCCAGGCCCTCGAACAGGCAGGCCAGGCTCTCGCCAAGGCCATTGCCGGCACGGATCCCGAGGGCATAGGCATCATTGTGAGCAGCGACATGAACCACTACGAGAGCGAGGAGACGACGCTGGAAAAGGACAAGATCGCCCTCGCCCAGGTGGCTGCCGAAAATCCCCGGGGTCTGCTGGATGCCTGCCGCCGGCACCGCATCTCCATGTGCGGCTGCGGTCCCATGGCGCTTGCCCTCTGGTGCGTCCACGCGCTGCGCAGAGAAGGCGAAGCCGTCCCGAAGCCCGCCATCGTGGTCCACGACAGCTCCGGCCGGGTTTCCCGCGACCGCGCGCACGTGGTGGGCTACGCCGGCTGCCACGTTTTCTAGGCTGGCGGAACGGACCCGCCGCCGCATGGCCCGCTACCAGGAGAGCGCCCGCCCCAGGAAGGAGCGCAGCATCCGCGTGTAGCGCAGGACGGCGGCCGGCCTTGGCCGGTCAGCCGCCTGCCGGCCCTGCCCCGTCTGGGCACGCCCGTCCGCCTGCCGTGCCTGCCACTGGGGATCGGCCTCCAGCTCCGGCACGGGAACGGGGACATCGCGCCACAGGCCGGCCTCGAGGCAGGGATTCTTGACGAAGCGGTTGGGATTGCCCTGCAGGGCCTCGATGCGCAGGGCCCGGGTGCATTCCCACTGGTCGACGGGGTGCATCCTGTCCCAGGCCTCCATGAGCCGGCGCTGGGCGCGGCTGAGGTGCAAGGCCGGATAGCTCTCCGCCATGTAGAGGGCGCTGCGGGCAAGGGTGCCCTTGGCCGCGTCCGGCGGCTCCGCGCGCCGTCCCCGGACGTCCACCTTCATGGGGCAGCTGCCGAAAGTCCAGTCCCCGCTCGGCAGCTCGTCGTAGCGGAAGTTGCTGCGCAGCGCGTTCACGGCGCCCACCGAAGGATAGAGGTTGTACATGTCCGCCTCCATGCGGCGGAACTCGGGGTTGGTCTGCGCGCAACGCCGTCCCCGGAAGGCCCGGCCCTGGGAGTCGATGCACTGGGGCGCGCCCTCGCGCCATTCGATGAAGGCCCGGCCGAAGTTCTCCGCAGGCACGGAATGCTCCCACTCCATGCGCAGGGCCCGGTCTGCATGCTTCGGCGCCTGGAAGCCCCTGCCCACGGCAATGCGCTTGCGCCCGTCGAAGGCGTAGCCGCAGTAGACGGTGACGCGGTGGTCGGCATAGACCTCGCGCTCAAGCCAGCGCTTGGCCTGGGACAGGCTCCCGTTGGCCTCGTTGCCGGCCGCAGATCCTGGCGCAGGGCACGCCGCCAGCAAGCCCCCGCAGACGGCCCCGCAGACGGCAAGGCGAAAGACAGTTCGCACGTGTCCTCCAGCCCTACTTGCCGAGCAGTCTGGCCAGCGTCTCCATCATTGCAGGCACGTCGTAGGGCTTGGCCAGATGGCCATCCATGCCGGCCTCCATGGCCGTCTTCTGGTCTTCCAGGAAGGCGTTGGCCGTCACCGCAACGATGGGCACACCCGCCTTGCGGGGATCGCCGAGGGCACGTATGCGCCTGGTGGCCTCTATGCCGTCCATGCACGGCATCTGGATGTCCATCAGAACGATGTCGTAAGTGCCTGCCGGAGCGCTCTCCATTTTCTCCACAGCCACCGTGCCGTCGCCTGCGATGTCGACATCGAAGCCGACCCCCTCGAGTATCTCCTCGGCGATCATCTGGTTGAGCTCGTTGTCCTCGGCAAGCAGGATGCGCTTGCCTGTGAAGTCCGGAGCCGGCCCTCCGCAGGATTCTGCGGGCTCGGTCCCAGCATCGCTGTGCAGCGCCCCGCGCAGTTCGGACAGGAAAACGGGTCTGGGGCAGAGCGCCGTCGCTCCGGCTTCCTTCGCCTCAGACTCCATGACGCTCCCTTGGTCGGCCACGAGGACGATAGATGCACTGATCCCTGCGGCCTTGCGGATGCCTCGGACCGCCTCGACGCCGTCCGCGCCAGACCTTCCGGCATCGACAACGTAGACGCTGAAGGAGTCGCCCTGCTCAATGGCCAGCGCCGCAAGAGCGGAGGCCTCGCCGCAACCAGCCGAGTCGGCCCGCATGCCGAGCTTGCGCAGCATGGCGCAGATGGCGGCACAACTCTTTTCGGCGCCGGCCACGAGGGCACGCCGGCCCTGCAATGCAGGCAGCGGCTGGGGATCGACCTGGGAGCAACCGCACTTGCAGTGAATGGTGACTACGAACTCGGAGCCCTTGCCCTCCTCGCTTTGCACCGCTATCTCGCCACCCATCATGTCGATGATGTTCTTCGTGATGGCCATGCCGAGGCCCGTACCCTGGATGCCGCTGACAGTCGACGTCTTCTCCCGGGTGAAGGCCTGGAATATGGTCTTCTTGAACTCTTCGCTCATGCCAATGCCGTTGTCCTTGATGCGGAATTCAAAGACGGCTCTGCCCTCGGCATCGGACGGCAACTGGGCGATGAGGAAGCTGACGGCTCCGCCCTCGGGCGTGAACTTGATGGCGTTGGAGAGGATGTTGAGCAGCACCTGGTTCAGGCGAAGCTTGTCGGCGACGATGTCTTCGTGAGCGATGTCCTGCACATCGACGGTGAACTCCAGGCGCTTGGCGCTGACGTTGGCCTGGATGATGGCCTGCAGCTCGCGGACGAGCGCCGGCAGATGAATTTCGGTTTCCTCAAGCGTCACCTTTCCGCTCTCGATACGGCTCATGTCGAGAACGTCGTTGATAAGGGAAAGCAGATGCTGGCTCGAGAGGGCGATCTTGGAAAGATAGTCCTTCACCAGCGCCGTGCTGTCGAGGCGTTCGATCGCCAGCGCCGTAAAGCCGACAATGGCGTTCATCGGCGTGCGCATGTCGTGGGACATGTTGTTGAGGAAGACCGTCTTGGCCCGGTTGGCGGCCTCGGCCTTGTTGAGCGCCTCGGACAGGGCGTCCTGGCTTTCGGCCAGCATCCTGTTCTTTTCCTCCAGCTCCTTGCGGGCGAGTTCCTTGGCGAGAGCCTCCTCTCTCGACCGCCGGACATCGCGGACAAGGAAGCCTATCACAAGCAGCACAACGGCCAGCACCGCACCCGCGATCTCTTCCTTGTAGTTGTTGAACAGCTCGGCCAGCGTAACGGTATAGAGCGCGTTCGCATGACGGATGGTCAGTTCCTGGAGATAGCTATCGCCCAGCACCCCGAGGCCTCGATTCAGGAACTTGAGAAGGCCCTCGTTGCCGATCCGCACGCCGAAGCACCGCGGGGCGGGGTCCTTCATCTGCCAGGCCGAAAGCTGTCTGAACATGCTCCGCCTCAGAATCTCCTTGGACCGCATGCTATTAAGCGTCGTCGCGCCCACCTTGCCGGCGATGACGGCTTCCAGGCAGTCCTCGGTGGAGGGATAGAATTCCAGCTGGGCCTTCGGAAAATGGGTCTTGACATAGTAGAGCTGCATGAGGTTGTTGGAGTTCAGCGCAAAGCTCTCCAGCTTGGCTTTGCTGAATTCGCCCCTGTAGATGACGTCTAACGTCGAGGAGGTGACCGGCCTCGACTGGTAGATGCCGCTTTCCTCGGCATAGTACTCTCCGCCACCGACGGGAAAGGCGATATCAATAGCGCCCCTGCCTATGTCCTCCACCATCTTGTCGTAGCTGTCGTAGCCTTGGAAGGTCACCTTGATGCTCTCGACGCCAAGTTCCTGCAGAATCTTGGGAACAATGTCGGCAACGACGCCGGTCGCACGTCCTCTCTCGTCCGTGTCGCTGAACGGCATGTAGTTGTCCAGGTAGCCGACCTTCAGCGATTTGCAGGACCGCACCCACGCCACCTCCCCAACGGAGAAGGCTCGGCTCGAAATGCTGATGGGATAGTACTTCATGCGCAGGCTGTGCAGGTAGTGCGGCTCGTCGGCTTGGAGGCGCGTCTGGGCCGAGTTCAGTTCGTCCAGCAGTTCCGGCCGCGCAATGCTGGTGCACAGGTAGTAGTCCGATGCACCAAAGGCGCAGAGGACTTCAGCCTGCTTCCTTCCGTAGGCGCCGTCGCCCTCGGCCGCGAGAACGTCCACTAGGCCGCCGTCGAAGGCTTCGTAGAGCGCGGTGTAGTCCTTGAACGTCACAATCTTGGCCTTGACGCCGTGCAACGCCAGATACTTGGCCAGCGAACCGGCTACGGCGCTGTCCAGAACGCCGATCTTCCGGCCGGACAGCGTGGAGGGCTCGGCGGAGATGCTCTCGTCGTTTTCGTGCTTCACAAGGCTGTAGATTTCGCTGCCCATGGGCGTTTCGGGATAGCCGACGCGCCCTTTGCGGTCCTCCCTCCAGGCAAGCCCTGCCAGCAGGTCGATCTCTCCCTTCAGCAGCTTCTCGTAGAGTTCGCCGAACGTGCCGTACACGTACTTGTACTTCCAGCCCGTATATTCGGCGAGCTTGCGGTAGTACTCGTAGGCATAGCCCTTTCTGACGGCGCCAGGCGCCGCGCCTTCCTGGAAAACCTCGTTTTCGTAATAGCCTACGCGGACAAACGCGCCCTCCGCCTGGGCTGGAACCGCCTGGGCGCAGAGCAGCCAGCAAGAGGCGAGGATGTGCAGAACTGGCAGCAGCCGATTGATGAACTGTGAGAAATCAAAGGCCATGGCGCAGGTCCTTGTGCTGTCGTCGTGTAAGGAAGAAGTGTAGTCCCAGGAACAGGGGCTTTGGCTAGGGCCTCGGCCCTGGCAGAGTTTCATCGCGAGCGGCGCAGCAACGCTAAGAGCACGCTGAATGCCTCGGCATCAGCCCCCCCTTGTGACCATTCAGTGAGAGAACTGAGCTATGCCGTCGAAAAGCCCCTTTATCAGCGTATCCCTTATCTTTATGCCCCATTATCTCTGAACCGGCAACAGGATAGCTCCGCGCGACAGGAAGCAGAGTCCGGGGCCTGCCGAGGAGAGGGGGCGGAAAAGCAAGAACCTCCGGCACAGAGCGTACCGGAGGTCTGAAAAAGATGATGGTCGGGATGGCCCGATTTGAACGGGCGGCCCTCTGGTCCCAAACCAGATGCGCTACCATGCTGCGCCACATCCCGGCGATATGAAAACGCCCCACAACGTGACCGCTGCAGGGCTTTTCTAGCTTGTCTGGGGCGAATGGAGAGACTTGAACTCTCGGCCCCCTGGGCCACAACCAGGTGCTCTGGCCAACTGAGCTACATCCGCCGTGCAGGAGAGCTAATTACACGCCATCGCAGGCCTTGGCAAGCTTTTTCTGCAGGCAGGGCGCATTTTCCGGCCACATGCGCATCGAGGAGAGTCTTGCCAATCTCTGGTTTTTTTGCCGCCTTGCAGCTATACTTGCCCCCACGCCCGGCATGCCGCAGGCCGCGCCCTAGCCTGCGGCATGCAGCGAAAGCCCGGGAAACCATCCTAAGGACTCTGCCAAGGACTCTGCATGGACAAACTGATCATCGAAGGCGGTACGCCCCTCGAAGGAGCGATTGAGGTCAACGGCTCCAAGAACGCGGCCCTGCCCATTCTCCTTTCCTCCATTCTTCTGGAAAGCCCGCAGACCTTCCGCAACGTGCCGGATCTGCGCGATATCCACACCACCCGCAAGCTGCTGGAGCTGCTCGGCCTGCACTGCGCCTACGACCGCGAGCGCCACGAAATGCGCATGGAGCCGGGCCCGCTGGTTGCCGAAGCCCCCTACGAGCTGGTGCGCACCATGCGCGCTTCGGTGCTCTGCCTCGGCCCCCTGCTCGCCCGCCTCGGCCAAGCCAAGGTCGCCCTGCCCGGCGGCTGCGCCATCGGCGCCCGTCCCGTGGACCAGCACCTCAAGGGCTTTGAAAAGATGGGCGCGAGCTTCGATCTGGAGCAGGGCTACATCGTCGGCCGCTGCGACGGCCTCAAGGGCGCCGAAATCACCCTCGACATGCCCACGGTGGGAGGCACGGAAAACATCATCATGGCCGCCTCCATCGCCGAGGGCGAAACCATCCTGCACAACGCAGCCCGGGAGCCTGAAATCGTCGATCTGGCCAACTTCCTCAACAGCTGCGGCGCCGACATCCAAGGGCAGGGCTCAAGCACCGTCACCGTCCGCGGCGTGCCGAAGCTCATCGGCGCCGACTACGCCGTCATGCCGGACCGCATCGAGGCGGGCACCTTCCTCGTGGCTGCCGGCATCACGGGCGGACGGCTCTTCGTGAAGAACTGCCCCGTGCAGTCCCTCGAGGCCGTGATCCTCAAGCTGCAGGCCATGGGCATGGCCTTCCAAGAGGAGGAGGACGGCGTGTGGGCCTCCATCGACGGCCCCATCCAGCCCTGCGACCTCAAGACCCAGCCCTACCCCGGCTTCCCCACGGACATGCAGGCCCAGCTCATGGCCATGATGTGCCTGGCCAGCGGCACCAGCATGGTGGACGAGCGCATCTTCGAAAACCGCTTCATGCACGCCTCGGAGCTCGTCAGGATGGGCGCGCGCATTTCCATCACCGGCCACTCCGCCGTGGTGCGCGGCGTGCCCAAGCTCATCGGCGCCGAAGTCATGGCATCTGATCTGCGGGCCTCCGCCTCGCTGGTGCTGGCGGGCCTGGCAGCCGAAGGTACCACCCAGGTGCGCCGCATCTACCACCTCGACAGGGGCTACGAACGCATCGAGAACAAGCTTTGCAAGGTGGGCGCCAAGATCCGCCGCGAGCACGAGATAGACTAGACCTTCAACAGCACAACCACGCAAGGAGGGCGGGGAAGCTCCCCGCAGCGCCTATGACCAGACTTTTCCAAGCTCTCGCCGCTGTCTGCCTGGCCGGCATCCTGCAGGGATGCGCCGTCTGGGGCGGCATCGAGGACGAACGCCTCATGGACACCATGGCCTCCGACAAGGCCGTCTCCCTGATCACCAAGAACAACCTCATGGCCGAGAAAATCGGCGACGGGTGGGACATCAACGTCTACACCTACTACGGCCACGTCTTCCTGGTCGGCGAATGTCCAGAAAATCTGCGAGCTAAAATGGTGGAGATAGCCAGACGCGACAACCGCGTCCGCTCCGTCACGGCGCACTGGTTCGAAAAGCCGGCCCAGAAGGTTCCTTCCGGCGCCGGCGACTTCAAGGTCGGTTCCAACGTGCGCTTCGCCCTCATCGGCGCCAAGGATCTCAGCTCCACCCGCGTGGACACCGAGACCAATGCCTGCCGCGTTGTCCTGCTCGGCGTCGTGGCCAGCGAGAGGGAGAAGCAGATCGCCATCAAGGCCGCCCAGAACGTCCAGTACGTCAAGAGCGTGACCAGCTACCTCTTCGAGTCCAAGCAGGGCAGCGAGCTTGGCTTCACGCCCTCGGAGGAGACCTATCCCGGCACCTACACGGAAACCCACAAGGATTTCCCGGGCGAGCGCTCGCACCACGAGGCGGCTTCCGGCGGCGTGCCGGAGATCACGCCTGAACCCGTCCCCAAGACGCCTGGGCACGATGCCGGCGTGCCCCCAATCCCGGATTCGCCTCTGCCTGAGGGTGGCGACATCCGCGGCCGCGACATCTAGCGGACCGGAAAGCCTTTTGCGCGCGGCGCCGGGGGAAAGCCCTCCGGCGCCGTCTTGCGTTCAAGGGGGCTACTCCCACACGCCGGCAAGATGCTGTCCGCAGGCAGGGCAGGTGCCCTTCACGAGCTTGGTCACGGCAAAGCCCCTGCGCTCGATGAGCACGGCTCCGCAGCCAGGGCAGCGCGTGGACGAGCCTCTGGTCGAGCGGAGATTGCCGGCATAGGGGTAGCGGAGGCCTTCTGCCTCGCCTATGCTGCAGGCCCTGAGCACCGTGGCCTCGGGCGTGGGCGGACGGTCCTGCATGCGGTAGCAGGGGAAGAAGGCGGAGACGTGCCAGGGCGTGTCGCGCCCAAGATCAGCAGCAATGAAGTCCGCAATGGCCTTGAACTCTCCGTCGCTGTCGTTGAGCCCCGGTATGGCGAGCGTCGTCACCTCGACCCACCAGCCAAGGCGCTTCATGGCCACGAGGTTGCGCTTCACAGCGTCGAGACTGCCGGAGCAGACCTTGCGGTAGACCTCGGCATTGAAGGTCTTGAGGTCGATGTTGGCTGCCGTGATGCGGGGTCCAAGCTCGCGCAGGCAGTCTTCCGACATGCAGCCGTTGGAGACCATGACCGTGCGCACGCCGTCGGCCAGGGCAAGGTCCGCCGTCTTGGCCATGAGCTCGAAGAAGACCGTCGGCTCGTTGTAGGTGAAGGAAATGCTGGGTATGCCGTGCGTCCTGGCGCTGTCCACGATGTCCTGGGGGCGCACCGGACGCTGGCCCGAGCAGTCGCCCGTTTCCGCTGGGCGCCTGGAAATGCTCGAATTCTGGCAGAAGAGGCAGGCGAAGTTGCAGCCAAGCGTGCCGATGGAAAGCGTCCTCGTCGACGGCAGGAAGTGGTAGAGGGGCTTCTTTTCCACCGGATCCAGATTAACGCTCGCAATGCGATCGCCGACCAGCGTCCTCAGTTCCCCGGCTTCGTTGACGCGCACGCCGCAGAAGCCCTTCTGGCCCGGCTCCAGCGCGCAGTGCCGGAAGCACAGCCGGCACCGGACCCGGCCCCCGTCCAGACTGTCCCACAAGGCTGCCTTGACTGACATGGCTTTCCTCCCTGGCAGGGCATGGCTTGCTAGCCCTGCCGATGAGCCAGCATAGCACCATGCGCCACGGAAGGTAACGCCGGCAGAGTCCGCAAAAAGCGGAACCTCAGCCAGCTGAAGCAATCTGCTATACGCCTTGCGCATGCAACCGATCTATCAGGGCGGAAAGCAGCCTTGTTCCCTTGGCGACCTTTCCGTTGCCTCCGAGCTCGCTGTACACCTCGAAGGTATCCGCTCACGGGGGGCGCAGTTATTCGTACCATCCAGCTGGCCGGGCCAGCCGGCTGGGCGCGTAGTTCTTCGGGGACCTGGATCCTGACTTCATGCCGGCCTTCCGGATCCAGTAGAGGCTGGGGGTCCTGTCCCGCGCGTGGCACTCAAGAGCCTTCTTCAGCTCCCCGTAGGTTGACCTTCCGTTCCGCCGGCAGGTCTCGTGCAGGGTCAGAAGCCTCGCGATGTCGACCTCGCCGTGCCGCGACGTCTGGCCAAAGCTTATCTTGCGGCGGCAGACGTACGGGCGGAGAGCCCGCTCCACGGCGTTCGAGGTCGGGTCGACGCCTTCATACTTGAGG
>JAEEPQ010000247.1 GCA_016284885.1 Desulfovibrio sp. | reverse complement strand
CATCTGGCCGATGAGGCAGGGCGAAAAGCCGGCGCCGATCTGGGATCCCTGGCCGAGAGAGGCGGTGCTGAGCACGTAGCCGGCAATGGGGGCCTTGAGGTAGAGGTAGCGCGGAAGCTCCATGCCCTCGGCAATGTCCTGGTTGAAGTAGCCGGCAAGCTCCTTCATGCGCACGTCGAAGTTGCGCTTCGCCTTGTCGATGGAGCGGCGGGTCAGGGCAATGCGGCGGTTGATGGCGGACACGTCCTGGTCCAGACGGTTGGAGGCCTGGCGGGATCCCAGGCCCGAAGAGGCCAGGGAGCGGGCCTTGTTGCGCTGGGCCTCGACCTGGGCAAGCTCGCGCTCGAGGTCGGCTATCTGGGACTCCATGCCCTCGATGCCGGGACCGCTGTCCACTTCCTTCTGCAGGGCGCGGCGCTGGTCCTCCTGGAGGGAGTACTTGAGCAGGGGCTCGCCCTCCTGCACGCGCTGGCCGGGCTGGACCAGAATCTCCTCGAGAATGCCGTGGAAGTGCGTCGTGGGGCTGCGCGTGACCAGGTTCATGATCTTGCCGGTGAGGATGGTGGACTCGGCCTGGACGGCCCGGGGATCCGCGAAGAGGCTCAAGGCGGCAATGAGGCACAGGGCCGCGACGGCGGTGACGGCGTTCCTACTCATGGTGTTTCCTTAAAATGCGTCCGGTCTGGGGCCGGACGCCTTGCTTGCTGGCGTGCGCGCGCATCTCGCATGGAGAGCGCCTACAGGGTGGGGCTGCAGGCTGGGCCTGCAGGGTGGGCCTACAGGGTGGGATTGATCTGCATGTCCTGCAGCTCTCTGGCAGGCTTGCCGATGGGGCGGCCCGACGGAGCGGGAGCAGGCGAGGCTGCGCCTGCCTCGTCGGGAAGCTCCGGCAGCCTGGCGACCTTGGCATGGCCTATGGGTCTGGCTTGAGCCCTGGGCGCGGCCGCAGCTGGTCTGGCCTTGGAGCGGGCCGCGTGGGCAGGCTTGGCTTCAGCCTTGGCTGGAGAGGGGGCGGGCGCGGGCTCGAAGACAGGCTTGGAAGGATCTTCCTCAGGCTGGGCGGCCTTCCTGCTCCTGTCCTCGATGCCGAGGGCCTCGTTGCCGGAGACCCCGCGGCGGGCGCGACGGTCCTGCTTGAGCACCTCCATGGCCGGCAGGCCGAGGAAGCGCTCCTGGAGGACGCCGGCGTTGTACATCCACTTGAGCTTGGCCAAGCGGTACTGGAGCTCCTGGTTGATGTAGCTGATCTCGGCCTGGACCATGGCCTCCTGGCGGCCCGCCACCACAGGCAGCTGCTCGAGGCCGTTCTCGAAGCCGATGCGGGCCTCCTCGTACTGCATCTGGGCGGTCTTGTACTGGCTCTGGGCCAGCTTCAGGTTGGTCAGGGCCAGCTGGCAGGCCTGCTCGGACTGCAGCCACTTGTTCTGGAATTCGTTGCGCTTGTCGGCCAGGGCGTGGAAGGCCTGGGCCTTGCCCATGCGGGCCGTCTGCACGTCGCGGTAGCGGCGGCCCCAGTCGATGAGCGGGAAGTCGAAGGTGAAGTGCACGAAGTGGTCGGGATTGCCGTCTGCGGGGTTGGACTGGCCCCTGGGCGGGTTCATGTCGATGCCGAGGCTCATGTTGGGCACGTACTGGGCCCACTGGAGCAGAATGTTGAAGTCGTGGAGCTTGAGCTGGGTGTGGAGGATGATGTTGTCCTCGCTGTCGTTCCACTTGTCCTCCCAGCGCAGGCGCATGCCGTCGAAGCCCTTGACGATGTCGTCGGCGTGGCTGGCGTCCACGGTGAAGGTCTGGTTGGGATCGACGCCAGCCATGACCTTGAGCTGGGTGCGCTCGATGGTCTCCTCCATGGTCGCCTTCTCGACGGCCAGCTGCATTTCGCGCTCGTGCTGCTGGGCGAGGCTGACCTGGGCGCCCTGGCTGCCCTCGACGCGCTCCACCTGGCGCCAGTATTCGGCAAGCTCGTGGGCCACGGGCACAAGGGACTTCTGGGCGCGCAGGCTGAACTGGCGGGCCTGGATACGCAGGTAGGCCTCGCCGATGCGGTAGATGGCCTCGGCCACGGCCTTGCGGTGCGTGGAGATGGCGATGCCCGTCATGAGGCTCTGGGCCTTGTGCTCGTAGTAGGTGGCAACAGGGTTCGGGAAGGGCGCGTAGAAGCCGATTTCGTACTGGGTCTGGCCGTAGTTCTGGCCGTTGTCGGCGCGCCCCTTGTTCATCTGGGTGATGTTCTGGGAGACGCGCAGGGTCATGTGGGGCTCAGGCAGGTACTTCCAGGCAGCCGAGGTCTGGGCGAGGCGCTTGACCTCGATGTTGACGGCCGAGTTCACCAGCGACGGCGACTGCTGGATGGTAAGGTAGACCGTGTCCTCGAAGTCGAACTTCTTGCCTGGCTCGTAGAGGCTGGGCACGGCCTTGTCGTACTTGTCCTTGTTCTCGATGGGAATGCCCGGCGCGTCGTCGAGCCAGTGCCTGGCCGGCAGCTCCGGCGCCTTCATGCCTGCCTTGCTGGAGCCGCAGCCGCCTGTGGACAGCAGCGTGCAGACAAGCCCCAGCGCAAGGCCGGCGGTCTGGAGGGAATGCAGCAGTTTTGCCATGTTTGCCATTGTAGGAAGCTCCCAGAGGACGGGCCCCTGCGTGAGGCCATCTCCCCCGATTGGTACCGTAAAGAGGAATCCTGATCCTGCCGGCTTGACCGGTCACAGCCCGTCTGCGTCTGCCGGCACGGCAGGGCGCGCGCCGTCGAACTCGATGTTGGTGGCGCAGGCAACGCACCCGCCCTGCGGGTCGATGGCCTGGGCGTCGCAGTGCACGACGCCCTGGGCGTCCCAGATGCGCTTGACGGCAAGGCGCAGCGGCCAGCCGCAAGGGGGACGGCCAAGCAGAACGACGCCGATCTTGGAAAGGCTGAAGGGCCCCTGCACGCGGGGAGGCGCAAAGTCGAAGGCCATGGCGGCCCCCTGGAGCATCCCCTCCACGGCAGCAAGCCAGACATGATACGACCGCGCCCCTTCGAGGGCAACTACGTTTCGCCGCACCAGATCCGCCTCCAGGATCCCGCCGGGGCCGACGCTGACGCGGGAGAGAAGCTGCAGATCCTGGCCTATGCCCTGGCGGCGGTACCACTCGGCGCAGTCGAGCTCCCGGCCGCTGGCGGGCTGGGGACCGGCGTCCCAG
>JAEEPQ010000246.1 GCA_016284885.1 Desulfovibrio sp. | reverse complement strand
GAGAGTGTTCTTAAATTGAACCCCCTAGGACCGCCATTATTCGCCTGTCACTCATTGCAACAGGACGTATCGCGCCAGACTTGGCCAAGTTCCTCGACAGGCCCCAGCCAACAGGGACTTTGCGTCCTGAGAGCGTCCAGAGAGCATCCATAGGAGTCACAGCCGGGTGCAAGCTCTCTACGGATGCGCGTCTGGCCCGCGCGTTGCCATGTGCTAAAAAAATTTTCACCAAGTTAATTTTTCTCTATTGACTTTTTCCGCTACAGAACGCATCTTCTCTCCAGACAGGAGCAGGACCTTGCCCGGCAAGGCCCGCCTCCTTTCTGCGCAGGACGCATGGTCCTGCTGCAAACCCTCAACGCCGTTCTGGACGGCACTGCCTGCCTCGCAAGCGCCATTCCCCGGGGAGCGCTTCAGGCGCAGGGCAGCGCCCCCAGCGACGCCCGCCTTATGGGCGGAGGAGCAAGCCCCTTATGAATCTCACTGAGGTGCTTCTGGCTGTCATCGTTTCCCTGGCCGTCCTTGCCGGCGGCTACACCCTCTACAATTCGGTGTCCGACAAGAACGCCGTGTCTGCGACCATGCAGAACCTCTCCCTCCTGCGTGCCAACATCGACGACCTCTACGCCGGCAACTACGCCGGCCTGGCCTCCGATGCGGCCGACGGCACGCTGCACAAGACCGGCGTCCTGCCCGACGCCCTGGCTGACCTGAGCGACGGCGGCAAGCCTGCTACCAAGTGGGGGGCCATCGACATCGAGGGCACCGACGACGGCGCGGGCTACACCATCGCCTTCGAGGGCCTCGGCAAGGACGTGTGCATGCACCTTGGCCGATTCCAGTACCGCACCTGGGCCAAGGTCGAGGCCGGCGAGACCGCCGTCTGGACCCGCGGCACCGACACCGCTCTCAATGCCAGCGCCCTGGCCTCCGCGTGCAAGGACGGCAACGTGACCCTGACCTTCACTGCTCCGTAGGCCATTCCCGCTCCACCCCCAGCCGGCAGGTCCGGCCAGGCCGGCATGCGCCGCACTGACCAGCCCCGATCTGTACTGTTCTGCCCTGACGTCGGCTGACGTGCCCCAGTGCGCCCCGATGCCCCCAATGTGCACTGGCCGCACTGGCGTGCGCCGAGCTGCGCAAGCAGGGCCAGGCCGGGCTGCCCCGGGACAGGGCTGTCCCCCCAGCAGAACGCATGGGGACAGTCCTGCCCCGGCCAGCACGCCTTCAGCAGCCGCAGCGTTCCGGCTCCCTCTTCGACAGCCGAAAGCCAGCTGCGTCCGGCGAACCCGCATGGGCACGTATCGGCAGCCATTGTCACGACATCCAGCGAGGCCCCTGTGAAAGCCCTCTTTGCCACCCTGCTTGCCGTCTTTGTTCTCGCCTTTGGCCTTGCGCGCCAGGGCGACGAGCGCGCCAGGCCCCCCATAGCCAGCCCAGCCGGCCCTGCGGCCAGTCTCAGCCAGGCCAGCGGCCTCAGCCAGGCCCGCCAGGCCGAAGCCGAAGCCCTGGCGGGCAGCTTTCTGGCCTACCGCAAGGCCTGCCTCGACTACCTCCGCTCCCTGAGGCCCCAGGCCCTGGCCGCACGCCTGCGCCAAGGCCTCGAGAACGGCGGCCTGGCGCCGGCCTGGCTGGCTTTGGAGGAGCTTGTCCCCTTTCTTCCTGCCGGCTGGCGCCAGCCGGAGCGGCCAGACGGCGCCCCCAGCTGGAGCGCCGTCCTTGTCCCCGAGCCCGCGCCCTCTGCCGATGACCTTGCCTGCGTCCGGCTGCTCGTGCTCTCCCGCGTGGAGGACCAGGCCCTTGAGGCGGCGCTCGCCTCGGCAGCCCTCGATGCCCTGCTCTATCCCGAAGGCACGGGCTTTGCCTGCCCCGGCGCCGATGCCAGCGAAGCGGGAGCCGAGGAAGCGCGCACTGCCTGCGCCCAGACCTTCGGAGTCTTCGGCGTGCCCGTGCCGGCCGAGCTTGCCGGCCAGCGCCTGCGCCAGGGCGCCCTGGTCTCGGCCCTGCTCTTCGCGCACGCGCCCTAAGCCTGGAAGCTCTTCCCGCTGCGCCGTCCAGCAGCCCCCCTCCCCTGAACCTGCTTTCCTGTACCTGTTTCATGGCCGGCTTTCCTGAGGCTGCTCCCAGGCCTGCATGGCTGGCAGCCTTCCACCTTGTCCTGTCGCCTTGTCCATCTTTTCCTTTCACCTTGTCTTTCCGCTCTCTCCGTCCAGGCGCCCCGTCCAGCCTTGCGTTCCATGCCGTCCTTCCAGCCTCGTCTGCCGCCCTGTCCTTGCACGCTGTCCTTTCACCCGGTCCTTGCATTCTGTCCAGGCACCCTGTCCGGCGCCTGCGTCGCGCAAGGCCCTGCGCCTGCCCTCTGAGGTTTCGCCCATGCATCTTCTCGACGCCCTGCTTGGCACCCTCTGCCTCGCCTTTCTCGCCGTCTTCGCCAGCCAGACCCTCGGCGACGCCGCGCACGCGGAGCGCCTTGTCCGCACGGCCGCGCTGGCGGAAGAGCTCGCCTCGGCCCTTGACCTGCACGCCCCGGATGCCGTGGAGATGCCCCGCGAAGGCGAGCCCTGCCTCGAGGTCTCCCTGGCGGCGCTCCAGGCCCAAGGCCTGCTCAGCCTTGGCTTTCCCGAGACCGGCCCCTGCGGCATGCGCTGGCAGGCCCTGATCTGCCAGCCCCGCCGCCCTCTTAAGCACCAGGAAGCCGGCGGCACGGCCCAGGCGGACCCGGCGGCAGCAGAGGCTTGTGCCGCAAAGCCAGGCACGGGGGCCTCGCAAGCCAAGGCCGCCCCCCTGGCCCTGGCCTGCCTCGTCCTGCCTGACGGCAGCACCGGTGCAGGCGGCAGGGACGCCGACATGCAGGACAGCCAGAAAAGCCAGCCCGGCCAGCACAGCCAGGCAGAGGCCCTGGCCTTCAGCCGGGACTTGGCGCAGCGCCTGCCGGGCTCCGTTGTCCTCGAGGGCTCTGCCCTTGCCCGGGGCCACGGACAGCATTGTTCCCTCGACCTCGCCGAGCTCGGCGCGCACAGCCTTGCGGCCTCGGGTGCCGGCCTTGCCCTGGCCGTCCACGCCGGAACTGCCGGAGAGACCGAGGCGGCAAGCGCCGGCTGCGCACGCGCCAAAGCCAGCGCCTTCCTGCAGCAGGAGGCGCGGCCCGCCCTTCCTGAAGGCGCCCGCATGGAGACGGCCCTTTCCCTTGGCGGGCACAGCCTGG
>JAEEPQ010000003.1 GCA_016284885.1 Desulfovibrio sp. | reverse complement strand
GCGGGCCTCCCTCCCCTGCCCGCCGGCGGCAGCCCTCTCGGTGCTGCCGACCATCGTGCCAGAGGCGCTCATCCCCTGGTATCCCCTGCACATCGCTGCCGGCGCGACCATCTTCTTCGTGTTCGGCGCCCTGCTCTTCCCCGCGAAGTCCCAGCTCTAGTCCAGCTCTCGCCGTGCAAGCCCGCTTCCACGCCCTTGCGCCTGCACCAGCCTCTTTCCCCGCCATGCCACCTTTCCTGAACGCCCCCTTCCGCGCCCTGCGGACGATGATCCTTGCCAGCCCTGCCCTCATGCTTGTCCTGGCTGGCTACGGCGACGTGCCTGAGACATGGCTCGCCGGCGGGAGCGGCTTCGGCCAGCCCTACATCGTCAAGGGCCATCCCTACCTGCCCTATGCCAGCGCCAAGGGCTTCATCCAGACCGGCACAGCCTCCTGGTACGGCGCCGAATGCCAGGGCCTGCCGACAGCCAGCGGCGAGCGCTACGACCAGTTTGGCCTGACAGCCGCCCACAAGCTCCTGCCCCTCGGCACGCGGGTCCGCGTTACGAACCTCAGAAATGGCCGAAGCGTCGTCGTCCGCATCAACGACAGAGGCCCCTACGCCGGCAGCCGGATCATCGACCTCACCCGCACTGCAGCGGACCGGCTTGGCATGCGGGAGGCCGGCACAGCCCGCGTGCGCATCGCAAGCCTTGACGGCAAGGACGAGACGCCAAGAACAAGCATGCTGAAATAGCAGGGCTTTTCAGCCGAGTCTTCTCTGCTTCCGAAAAAAACAGTTTTTTCGTTGACAGGTCGGGACGTTCGGCGTAAGGTCTTTTCTTGCGTCGGGATGTAGCGCAGTCTGGGAGCGCACTTGAATGGGGTTCAAGGGGTCGCTAGTTCAAATCTAGTCATCCCGACCAGGAATTTCAGGGGGTTACGGTGAAGGCCGTAGCCCCCTTTCCTGTTGTTACGGGTTTGGCCCCACAATAGCTCCGCACCATCTCCTGATGAAGGCTGCGCAAACGTGCAGACATACGCCCCTCGCGCCCCCCTCACGGCCCTTGGACACCGCCCCGCCTGCCCTGCACAGCGTCTCTCCCTCCACGCTAATCACCTTGGAATACTCGCTTAACCCATTGAAAATAAACCATGTTGTTGCGAGGCAAGACCGTGCCATGCGCGAAGCTCGCGATGCAAGATTTCATGATTGGGAGCGGAGAGCAGAGCGTCCATGGCACGCTGCCACGGTCCCAGGAAACCGCCCTTCCGGCAGCAGGCGATCAAAGCGTTGCGCCACGCCCGTGCAGATTCGCCGTCATGATGAGCGGCAGGGTGTAGTTTTATTGATTCTCATTGACTAGAACTTGAGCTTCAGACTCTGGGCCACGGCGCTGGCAACGCCTGCATCGCCCGCGCTGTGCCCTTCGGTGACAATCTTGCCTGAACGCTCGAAGAGGGTAATCTGGCTCGAGCCCTGCGCGTAGCCGGCAGCCCTCGGCTTGCCGAAGATGGTGAAGCTGTAGCGGCCGCGGGAGCTGGAAATGGAGCTGACCTTGGCGCCCTCCATCTCGTACATCTCGTGGGAGGTCTCGGCCGCGTCCTTGACGCCTATGGGCTCCATGCTCACAAAGACGAAGCAGAAGCTGCGACGCTTTTTGTCCTCAAGACGCACGCCGCCCGACTGGCTCACGGGAACCACGTGCCAGTCGCGGGGAACGCGCAGGGTGAAGCGGCAAGCCTTGGGACCGAACTCCTGCACTGAGGAGTTGGCATCGTCGAGCAGGGCAAAGGCCGTCGCCCTGGGCCTGGAGGAACAGCCGCCGGCAAGGGCTGCACCGAGGGCAAGGACAAGGACAAGGGAGGCTCGGGCAAGTCGGCTGGCGGTCTGCATGGAAGGCTCCTTGCGGCTGGCATGCCGGGTCAGGCTAAGGTTCAGGAACAGCTCCAAGTTCTAGACAAGTTTGGCGCTTTCGGCAACAATCCCTCCGGCAGCGCGGACGGCGTCCCGCCACGCCTCCGGACAGTTCCGGAAGGCCCTTCCAGCCGCATCCGGAAGGGTGCTGGCGCTCTGGACGGCCGTTTTCCGTACGTCCCCTTGCGACAAGGAGTATAGCCCATGCAAAAACGCCTTCTGCTTTGTCTGGCCTGCCTCTGCCTGAGCTTCGCATCCCCAGTCCAGGTCCAGCCGGCCCCGGCGGGTCCGGCGGGTCCGGCGGATCAGGCAACCCCCGTGGCGGCCCAGCCCCAGAAAGTCCTCGTCACCTACAACGGCGCAAGCGTCCTCGCCCAGGCGAGCGTTCCCGTGCAGAAGGACGGCAAGAACGCCTTCTTCACGCTGCTCCTGCCCGAAGACGCGTCCGACGTCACCCTCCACGCCGAAGGCCATGAAATTTCCCGCATTGCCGAAGGCACGGCCATGCTGCCCACCGCGACGCCAGCCTCCGACATGCGCGCCAGGCTCCTGCTCGAGAAGAGCGTGCTCGACGGCCGCGTGAGCGCCCTCAAGGCCCAGGCCAAGGAGATCTTCAAGGATCCCTCCAAGACCGCCAAGGTGGAGGAACTCTACGCAGCCGTCGCCAGCGCCGAGGCCCGCATCGAGCACATCAACGCAGCCCTGAAGCGCTTCCCGGCCCAGAAGGCCACGGGCCGGCTCGTCACGGCCGTGCTGGCCGACGCGCCAAGCCAGGCCACGATCAAGGTCGCCTGCGGCTACACCCTCTCCTCCTGCGGCTGGACGCCCTCCTACGCCATCGACTGCGTTCCCGGCAAGGACGGCATGGGCGAAATCAGCGTCCGCCTCGAAGCCAACGTCGTCCAGCGCTCCGGCATGGACTGGGCCGAGGCCGAACTCACCCTGGTTTCCGCCGACACCGGCGCCACGGGCCTGCCGAACCTGCACAGCTGGGTCGTCGGTGAAGAGCATGTCTACCGCAGCAACCGCAGGGAGATGGAAGACGCGGCTCCCATGGCCATGGAAGAGGCTTCGCCCCGCATGCGCAAGGCGGCCGCCCCGCAGGCCCAGGCCCATACCAGCGGCAGCTACGCCTCCTGGACGCCCTATGCCAAGGGCCTCAAGCAGGGAGAAAACCGCGTGCTCATCGCCTCCGACACCTGGAAGGAGCGCCTTGTCTGGCGCGCCAGGCCCCTGAACCGCGACGCGCGCGTCTTTCTCACCTGCGAGCACGAGTTCGACGGCAAGGCCTACTGGCCTGCCGGCCCAGCCCGCCTCAGCGTCGAGGGCGTGGCCGTCGGCCAGACCAGCTTCGCGCCCGCCAAGGGCAAGGTGCTCGTCTCCTTCGGCCCCGATCCCAGAGTCACGCTCGCCGCGGCCACCGAGCCCCGCAAGAGCGGCACGGAAGGCTTCATCGGCACCAAGAAGGTCTGGGAATGGGCCTGGACCTACACAGTGCGCAACGACAGGGAAACCCCCGTCAGCCTGCGCATCGAGCGACCCCTGCCGCAGAGCGCAGACAAGGAAGTGCTCGTGGAGCACACGGAAGAGCCGGCTGCCAGGACCGAAGACAAGGCCCTGGTCTGGGAGCTTGCCTGCGCGCCCCGCAAGAGCGTCGCCATCCGTCACGGCGTCAAGGTCACAGCGCCGGAAAAGAAGGACCTCTCCCCCTCGGCCCCGTAAGGCAGCCCCATTCCCTGCAAGGAGCAACGCATGCGCAAGCACTTCCTCTTCCTCGCCCAGGCCCTGGCCCTTTGCCTGCTGGCCTGCGGCCCCGCTTCCGCCGCCAGCGACCACGACGTCGGGGTTGCCCGCGTCGGCGTCGACATCAGCCTCAGCAAGCTCGTCAAAAAAGCCGATCGCGTCATGGACATAGGCGGCGAAGGCTTCTCCCAGCTCGCCTTCATTCCCGCCCAGGGCATGGAAACCATGGAGATCTTCCCGATCGAGGGCTGGGACGAAAAGACGGGCCTCCAGGTTGCGTCCAAGCCTGCCTACAGGAGCGGCGTCATCCCGAACATCGCGTATCTGCGCCGCATGACCATTCCCGAAGGCCTGCCGGCCTGCCAGATCTGCTTCTCAGGCCCAGCCCAGCCCCGGGTCTGCTGGGTTCCCGCAGAAAGCGGCAGGGACGGCTCGCTGGTGCTTTCCGCCGGCTTCAGGCTGGTGAAGTAGCCGTTCTCCCCCGTCACGCCCCTTCCGGCGCGCCTGCAGGGTCCCTTGCAGGCGCGCCTTTTCTTGCAATCCGGCCAGCTTGCCTATAGAGAGGACGCTAAATCCGCTCTTCGCTGGCCGTGTGCGCGCAAGCCCGTCTTCCGCAGGTCTCGTGCAAGCCTCTGCAGGCACCTGCCACGCATCGGCCACGCCTTCAGCAAGCCACAACCAGGGGGACGCCATGTCCATGCAGCCGGCGGCCAGAACGGCCGCGATCCTCTGCCTCAGCGTGCCGCTGGCGCTCTGCCTTCCCAGCACGCCCGCCAGAGCCGACTACGATGCCATCACCTCGGAGCCGCAGGCCGAACCGGCGCCCCCTGCCGACGTCCCCTTCTTCGGGGAACCGGTCATCGTGCCCGAGGAGCCTCCAGCACGGCCGAAGCCGGAAAAGCCCGTGCGGGCGGAACGGCAGAAAGAGCCGAAGGAGCCTGCCCCCAGCCCTCAGCAGGCCCAAAAGGCGGAAAAGCCCAAGCCCGTCCCCCAGGCGCAGGCAAAGCCCCAAAAGCCGAGGCCAGGCCGCCTTGAAATCCCGGCCGAGGCTCAGAAGAAGCGGGATCTCTCCTTCCTGGAGGGCTGCTGGTACTTCGAAGACGAGCTCATGAAGATAGACAACGCCCGGCACGACAACCACGGCATGGGCCGCGAATGGTACTGCTTCAACAAGCACGGCAAGGGGCGCTTCTTTTCGCAGTACTTGAAGTTCAACAAGCGATTCTCTGCGCCGGCCACGGCACGCTTCGGCCCAGGCGGCGAGGTCGTGATGGAGCATCCGGCCTTCCCGACCCTACCTGGCTACGTGTGCATGCGCGACATCGTGCAGTGTCGCGGCAAGGATGCCGGCACGCGCTGCTCGCGCTACACGCCTGACGCCAGACACCTGCCCAAGCGCGACAACATCCGCATCGTGCGCCGCTAGCCCTTCTGCCCCAGTCTGGCCCTGCCGGGCCCCTGCCTGGGTCCCTGCCTGAAGCAGAGACCTCAAGAAGCGCTTCAAGAACAGGCAGCCGCGCCGTCCTTGCGTTCTCCGATGCAAACGACCTCCAGCGCCCGTCGATGGCGCCGTCCCGTTCGGCCTGCCCAACGGTCCGCTCCAGCGCGCTGGCGCACCACTCGCTGAAGGCCATGCCCTCCTTGAGTCAGAGCCCGTCCCTGCACGGACAGCCCCGTCTGGCGCACAGCGCCGCAGGGACAAGGCAAGGGCGTGCACCCCTGATGCCCCTGATGCGGCATTGAGCTTTTCCGTTCTCAGCAGGCCGGCTTGCGGCGTTCGGGAGCCCCGTGCAGGAGGCGGCATGCCAGGCAGGGGCGCCGCTGGGGATCCCCTGCCTTCCAGAACCGGCAGAAGGCCAGGACCGGCTAGATGTTGAACTGGGGAACGGCGCGCTGGGATGCGTCGCGGATTTCGAAGAACTCGTGCTTCTGGAAGTGGAAGAGGGAGGCAACGATGTTGCTCGGCACCTGCTGGATGCGGTTGTTCTGGTCGCGCACGGCCGCGTTGTAGTAGCGGCGGGCCAGCTGGATCTCGTCCTCGAGATGGGAGAGCTCGTTCTGGAGCTGGAGGAAGTTGGCGCTGGCCTTGAGCTCGGGATAGCGCTCGGCCACCGCGAAGAGACGGCCAAGGGCCTGCTGCATGAAGCCCTCGGCCTGGGCGAGGGCCGCGGGGCCGGTCTGGGAGGCCTGCATGCTACGCGCGCGCGCTTCGGTCACTTCGTTCAAGGTGCTCTTCTCGTGGCCCATGTAGCCCTTGACGGCGTTGACCAGCGAAGGGACGAGGTCGTTTCGGCGCTTGAGCTGCACGTCGATGGAGCTCCAGGACTCCTCAACCGTGTTGCGCCCTGAGACCAGGCGGTTGTAGAGCACGGCGACGCCCCCGAGGACGACGCAGACGGCTGCGAGAACGGCGATGATCATGGGATCTCCTTGTCGTGTGGGTTGCCGGAAGGGATCCGGACTGCCGCCACGTTAGACGAAAAACGACCAGATGGAAAGAAAGCGCCAGCGCCCCAGCGCCCAGGATCCCGCGCATCCTCGCTCCAGAGCCTGCCGGCGTCATCCGGGATCTGTCGGGATCTGCCGGGGCCGGCACCCGGTCCGGATCCTCTGCCGCGGCGTCCTCCCTTGCTGAGCCTTTTGCCCGGTCCTGCGCCGCGTCCGCTTCCTGGCCCGCGCAAACGGCGCCCCAAACGCCACGCCGCCCGCAGGCAGGAGGCATACGGGCGGCGTGGAAAGGTGCAGGACAGGTTTGAGCTGTCCGCGTATCGTGAAGGCTATCCGCCTATCTTCTTGTGGCGCTCTTCGGCATTGCGGATGCAGTGGTAGTGGTAGAAGACCGGGAAGATGAGGCAAAGGACCATGTTCATGGGGCAGGCGAGGCCTTCGGCCTCGAGCCAGCGCTCGATGTAGCGCTTGGAGGAGATGGAGACCAGAAGCAGGATGACGAGTTCGGTGACGGTGACGGAGTAGAAGATGAAGGTGGAGAGCTCGTTCATCAGCAGGGCGCTGTCGAAGGCGTTCTCGGCAACGCTGCGCAGCATGAAGTCGTAGGAAGCGAAGAGGAAGATAGCGTTCCACATCATGAGCGCGATGCCAAGCAGAACCACGAAGGGCATGAAGCCGGCGCCGGGATACTGCTTCTTCAGCTTGCGGGCCATGTCGTAGCAGAAGAAGATGTAGAGGAAGTTGCCGGTCAGAAAGTTGATGAGCACGAAGTCAAGCGTGCGCATGCGTATCTCGAAGTTCCTGGCGCCGAAGGTTTCGTTGCGCTCTTCGAGGGTGATGCCCTCGCGGCTTTCGTTTTTCCAGGCGTAGAAACGCCATCCGCCCACCAGGGCGAACACGAACCAGATGCAGATAAAGGTGAAAATGTTCATTCGTCATCCTCCAAGGTATGATGACTAGCTGTTAGTGGTAAGGCAGACAGGAAGGCTCCCGTGCCCGGGCAATCCCTGCGGAAACCGAGTATACGCAAAAGATCTAGAAAATGCATCAACTAATCCTCGCATTTTGCTAGACCAAAGGTTCGAAGAGCAAAAAAGGCGGGCATTCCGGAAGGTCTTGGCCCGCCGGAATGCCCCCAAAGCCATGGGAGGCCCAAAGCGCCGGGCTATAGGGCGCCGGCGCAGGCCTCGCTCTCGCAGGGGGAGCTTTCAAGCCCCCAGGCCTCGAAGGTCCGGGCGTTGAGTTCCACAAGATCCCCCTGCACGCGGAAGGTGGTGTCCCTGCCGTTGTTACGCACATGGATGTCGCGCCCATCGACGCGGATGACGCCCACGGACGTGCAGACGTCGTAGTCGGCCGCCGCCCCCTCTGCCGGCGACTGCACGCGGTGCACCGTGTCGAAGAACAGCCCTTCGGCGACCGAGTAGAGCACCGTCGGCCCCTTAAGGGTGACTTTGCCACTGGCGCGCTCGACGACAACGACGTTGCAGGGCAAGCCTGCGTCCTCGGCGAAGGCGGGCTGGACCGGCCAGGCAAGGGCCGGGGCCAGGCAGGCCAGGCAGGCGCCGAGGCGTCTCCAAGGAATGCAGTTCATCTTCCCTCCTCCTGAAGAAGGAAAAAGCTCCTGGATGGGCGGACGAGCATCTCCCCTTCCAGGGTCCTAGAGATACTGGGGCCGGAAAAGGCTCCTCTTGGCGACTATAGCCATGCCTGCGGGAGCTGTCATGCTCTTTTTGAAAAAACGTATCTTGTATCCCCGCAAGCATCCACATCCCTTGCTGGCCGGCGCGCCCACTCTGCTCAGCTCTGCGAAGCGGGCAGCCTCGCGAGCTTCCCTTCCGGCAGTTCCCCTTCCTGATGACGGCCGTCCGGCTCCAGTCCGAAATCGAGATAGTTCCGGTCCTTTTTCCCCGCGTCTCGTACCCCTTGCGTCTGGTCGAACACCCTTGCCGCGTCCCTTCCCTTGCGGCAGTATCCTGCGGAAAACGGCGTCCTTTCAAGGACTTCTCGTCCACGTCCAGCCAGGCCCAGGTCTGCCGGCACGACCGGCGCTTCAAGGGGGAGCGCCGGGGACGTCCTGTCCGGCAACGGCCGGCAGGCTGAATAAGGCCCCGGGGCGAAGGCGCCGTCAATTCTCATTCCAGGGAGGAACCATGTCCTTAAGCTACAAAGAAATGGACGAAACCCTCATGCGCGAGCTGAGGCTCTACCACCATCCCGTCGCCGTCCGCTTCCTCTTCTCCGACGAAGAGGTCGAGGAGTTCAAGGCGAAGGCCCCGTCCTACTGCACGCCCATCAAGCCCCAGACCTTCTGCCAGTGGGAAGTGGGCGCCCGCATGCAGGGCAAGACCGTGCTCGGCACGGTGAAGAAGCTCTTCTGCACCAACGCCCAGTGCAGCTTCGGCTGGCACGACATCGACGAGGGCGAGATCGCAAGCCAGCTCAAGTACTGCTGGACCGCCGAGCAGGCCGAGCGCTTCCTGCGCTCCAAGCCCCGCCTGGACAGGGACAGCGCCAAGGCCGTCGCCGTCAGCCCCTTGGCCGACGCCGTCCTCGACCCGCACGTGGTCCACTTCTACTGCGACAGCCTCCAGGCCTACCACCTGGCCTGCGACTACATGGCTGCCACGGACACCCATCCCCTGCGCACCCAAGTGCTCATGAGCTCCTCGGCCTGCGGCGGCTGCGTGTGGTCCTACCAGGAGCAGACCTTCAACCAGTGTCCGCCCTGCTCCGGCTCCTACAATGCCGGCAAGACCGAACGCGGCGAGACCAACGTCTTCATCCCCGGCTCCCAGATTGGCAAGGTCGTCGAGCGCCTCCTGGCCCGCGTCAGCGCCACGGGCTCCAGCTCCATCACCAAGCCCGGCGATCCCTTCCCGGGCGGCGACATCTGCAAGAACTGCCCGCTCGTCCTCTTCAAGAAGGAAAAGTAGCCCCGATCTTCGCGCACCAGCACCAGACGCACCCGCACCAGGCGCACCAAGCGCCGTTCATTAGGAGACATGCACGTGGCAAAGCTCAAACCCCTCTTCTTCACCGCTCTCGCTCTGGCGATCTTCCTCGCAGGCCCGGCCCTGCCCGAGGCCTCCTTCGCCAACGCCCCCGCGCCGCAGCAGCAGGCCCAGCAGGATCCCGCCAAGGCCCAGCAGCCGGCCCAGGCCCAGGAAGCCAAATCCGACCCGGCGCCGGCAGCCCAGGCCCCCGCTCCCGCCAAGCCTGAAGCCGCCCAGGCGCCCGCGCCTGCCGCTCAGCCAGCCCAGGCCAAGGGCAACGACCGCCTGCGCAAGGCCATCGACGCCGGCGTCAAGGACGGCAAGGTCGATCCCAATGCCACGCCCGGCTTCCTCGGCATTCCCGGCGCCCCCAACGTCAACGTCGTCCTGGCCTTCTGCTGGGCCATCTGGGTCGGCTGGATCTTCTCCTCCGTCGGCGCCTTCGGCGGCGTCATGGCCTCGGTCGGCCACATCAGCGTCTACGGCCTCGGCGACTACGCGGCCTCCTTCGGCAAGGGCCATGCCATGAACAAGCTGGTGACGGACTCCATACGCGTGTCCAACCAGTGGATGGTCGGTACCTCCTCCCTCATCTCCTCCATCAAGTACTGGTCCCTGGGCCGCATTGTTCTGCCCCTCGGCATCGCCCTCGGCATCGGCTCCCTGGCCGGCTCCATCCTCACGCCCATCCTGAGCCAGGGCAAGGTCTCCTTCCGCGACTACGTGGGCTACTTCGGCATCTTCGTCCTCGGCCTTGGCATCTACCTGCTCTGGCAGACCCTGCCCATGGCCCGCGCCAAGAAGCAGAAGGCCAACGAGGCCGCCAAGGCCTTCGAGGCCATGGCCAAGCAGAACCAGGGCGACAGCACGGGCTCCCGCGTCAAGGTGCTCAGCGTCAGCCCCTCCAAGGTCCGCTTCACCTTCTGCGGCGTCGAGTTCGCCTTCTCCCCGCTCATGCCCATCATCGGCGGCTTCGTCATCGCCTCCGTGGCATCCTTCCTCGGCGTCGGCGGCGGCTTCCTCCTGGTTCCCCTGCTCACCAGCATCGCGCAGCTGCCCATGTACCTGGCTGCCGGCACCTCCGCCTTCGCCGTGCTCGTCGGCATGGTGACCTCCATCACGACCTTCATGTTCGGCGGCACGCCCGTGTACTGGCCCCTCATCGGCGTCGAGCTCGCCGGCATCGTTCTCGGCTCCTGGATAGGCCCCATGACGTCCAAGTTCATCTCCGACGTCTGGCTGAAGCGCCTCTTCGTCGTCGTTGCCCTCATCGTGGGCGTCAACTACGTTCTGCGCGGCTTCTTCGGCATGCGCCTCTGGTAGGCCCGGGCCCTTCGCCCACAACTTGAACCTCTGGGGAGGGGCCGGCCCCGCCGGCCCCTCCCCTCTTCCTTCGGCAAACGCTCCTGCATCCCCCCGACCGCGCTCCCGCAAGCTGCCATGGACTTCGCCTCCCTCGTTCCCGTCTGGCTCGACGCCTTCCTCATCGCCCCCTTCCGCTGGCCCGGCTCGGCGGAAGCCGGCCTCTGGCTCGGCTCGGCCATCCTCTCCTGCTACTGCCTCGTCCTGGGCGAGCTTTCTGCCATCCTCGTCTACCTCTGGCACCGCGAGCGCCTCGAGGCCATGCAGGCCGAGGTCATGCGCTGCCACAACCTCTCCGTGGACGCCATCCACGCCGGCGACAAGCAGGCCTACCTCGCCATCAACAAGATGGCCCACGACGAATTCGGCAAGAGCTTCTTCGCCCAGGCCGGGGTCGGCATGGCAAGCATCTGCCCCGTCCCCTTCGCCCTCGGCTGGATGGCGCTGCGCTTCGAGGGCATACCCGTCTACGACATTCCCGGCACCAGCCTCCATGCCGGCTACGTCTTCGTCTTCCTCACCTGCTACATCGCCCTGCGCGTGCTCCTGGCCAGAAACCGCAGGCGCCTCCCCTTCCTTGCCCGCATCGAGGCGCTCAAGGACAAGGCCCGCGCCGCGCGCGGCCAGGCCAAGCATTTCTAGTCCCGAGCCCGCCCGCCTTCCCGCCTCTTCCACTCATCCTTCACTCATCTTTTCTCCCTCTTTCCCGCCGTTCGCTGTCCTTCCCCCTTCCTGCCGGACTCCGCCCGCGGCCATGCCGTCTGCCTGCATCTTGCCGCTGCCCCTGTCCAGATGCGGGGAGAAGCCCGCTTCCGCCGGCACTTCCTTTGCCGTGCAAGGCGTTTCTCCGTAAGCCCAACGAGACTGTTCGCAAATTTTCCTGCATTTCATCGCAATATTCATTGACAATCTTCAAAACATCCTGCAAGCATGGCCATATCCACCATGACATACCTGCTGGACGCAGGGAACAAGCTCCATCAACTCTCAGGAGAGAAAGCATGAACGAAATGCAGAACGACGACGCCTTTATGCAGGCGCTTTCCATTACCCGCGCCCAGGCTGGCGTCCGCTCCATGACCGCTCAGGAAATTGTGGCCTACGCCAAGGAAGTTGCCCAGGGCATCCGCCAGATGCAGGGCGCGACCGCTTCTCCTGCCGGCGCCGTCGACCCCGCCGTGGATCCCAAGGACGCCGTCCGCGAAAGCACCGTTGTGTGCCTTGAGTGCGGCGCGAAATTCAAGATGCTCACGAAGCGCCACCTGGCCCAGCACGGCCTCACGCCTGACGAATACAAGGCGAAGTGGGGCCTGAAGAAGGGCACCTCCCTGGCCTGCAAGTCCTTGCAGCGCATGCGCCGCAAAAAGATGCAGGACATGCAGCTCTGGAGCCGCCGCAAGGGCTTCAATGGCGAGGGCGACACCAAGGAAGATGCCGAGTAGCCCCTGCCCTGCCCTCTGCGCTTCACCGGTTTTTCAGGCCTCCCTGCCTTCAGGCGGGGAGGCCGGCTTGTTTCAGGCTGGAGACAGGCTGGGTCCCGGCGCAGTGCCCGCCCCGGAAGGCAAGAGCCTGTCGCAGGCTGCGCCTATGGCAGGCAGACAGCCAAGCAGGAAGAAGGGGGATGCCGGCAAGGGAGGTCTGGCCGCAGGCGCAGGCGTGCTACCTGCCTGCACCGGCATGATCGGCTGACCGGCCTGACCAGCCTGAACGGCGCAGAACGCCCTGTTCCTGCGCGAGGCTGCTACTGCTGGAAGAGCGGCCGCTGTTCGGCCTTGGGCACCCACCACTTGTCCATGTTCCACGCGATGCCGGCCAGGGCCGGCTCTATGCCCTGGAAGCGCCGGTGCACCACGGGCAGGGCGTAGCCCACGTAGAGAAAGGCGTAGGGCTGCTCGGCGGCCAGGATTTCCTGCACCCGGCAGTAGATGCTGAAGCGCTCCTGGCGGTCTGCGGTCCTGCGCCCGCGGTCGAGCAGATCGTCGAGGCTTTTGTCCTTGAAGTGGGTGAAGTTGAGCCCGCCAGGCACGGCCTGCGAGGAGTGCCACACCTGGTAGAGGTCGGGATCCGGAGAAATGGTCCAGCCGAGGATGACGGCATCGAAAAGGCCCTTGTTCACGAACTCCCGGATGAAGGCAGCCCATTCCACGGTGCGCACCTGCACGTCGATGCCGAGCTTCTTCAGGTGGCTCTGGATAATGATGGCGGCCAGGATGCGCTCGGCATTGCCCTGGTTGGTCAGGATGGTGAAGGCAAAGGGCTTGCCGTCCCGGTCGAGTATGCCGTCGCCGTCGCGGTCCTCGAAGCCGGCCTCCTTCAGCAGCCTGGCCGACTCGGCAAGATCCTGCTCCACCGGCCTGAGCGTCGGGTGGTAGAAGGCCGTGCCCGGCTTGTAGGGCCCGAAGGCCGGCACGCCCTGGCCAAGCAGGGCCCCCTTGACGAGCTCCTCGCGACTGATGGCCCGCGACACGGCCCAGCGCACCCTTTTGTCCTTGAAGAAGGGATGCTCCATGTTGAAGCCGAGATAGACGTAGGCCGAGGCGAGGTAGCGGTACTTGCGGCAGTTCTCGTTCCATTCGGGGGTATTGGTCTGGCGCAGGTACTGCTCTGGGCTCAAGCCCATCATGTCGAGGCGACCGGCGCGCATTTCCATGAACATGGTGCCGGAGTCGGGAATGACGCGGTAGATGATCTGGTCGATGTGGGGACGGCCCATGAAGTAGGTGGGGCTGGCCTCCAGGGTGAGGCGCGAGCCCGGCTCCCAGGCCTTGAGGCGGTAGGGGCCGGCGCCGACGGGCCGGCGCGAAAAGGCGTGGCCGCGCACCTCCTGTCCCTCGAGGATGTGCCTGGGCAGGATGGCGGAGGCGAAGGAGGCCTCGGCCCTGGCGTAGTACTCGTCGTACACGGCCTCGAAGCGGTAGCGGTCGAGGGCCCGGATGCTCTTTATGCGCAGAAAGTCCTCGGCATAGGGGCTGGCCACCTTGGGGTCGGCCGCCGTCTGCACGGTGAAGACCACGTCGTCGGCGGTAAGCTCCACGCCGTCCTCCCACAGTATGCCCTTGCGCAGGGTGAACTCGAGCCTGCGGCCGTCGGGCGACACGGTCCAGCTTTCCGCCGCCCAGGGCTCGAGCTCCAGATTCTTGCTGTAGCGCAGGGGCGCCACGAGGATTTCGCCTGCCACCTCGTGGGAGGAGGCGTCCGTGCTGATGTAGGGATTGAGGTTGGAGGGCTCGCCTATGGTGCCGAGCACGATGCGCCCGCCGTCCACGGGCTTTCCGGGATCCGCTTCGCCGGCAGGCGCGCAGCTGGCCGCGCGGGGGAGGATCCACAGGACGGCGACAAGAAGGGCGACAAGAACGGCGGCATGGGCAGGCGCTGCGTGCCGTACGCCGGCAGGGAGGCAGTCTCGCATGGGCATGGTGTCAGCCTTGAAGCATTGTTATGGAATGCAGGATGGTGTGGCGAGAGGACGCGCGCCCCGGTCAGGCCGGGACGCCGGAGGGCAGTTTCCCCAGCCTTCGCGCCGGCGTCAAGGGAAAGCCGCGGCCGCGGCCCGCAAAGCCGGCAGGCGTTGACGCCAAAGCGTTCGCCGTGCGAAGCTTGCCGGCATGGCAAGCGTGGCAAGGAGGACGGCATGCCCAGAACGCTCCCCGAAGAGGCAGACAGCACGCAAGACAGCACGGCGGCAGGCACCCCGCAGGCACAAAGCCCCCTGCTCCTCAGACACACGGCCGAAGGGGATCTGCGCATCACGGCCCGCGGCGCCGAAGCCCTGCTCGAATGCATGCGCACGCGGGGGAAGTTCGGCTACGTCAAGGAAGACATCTTCTACGCCGTGCTGCTCCACCCCGCCAAGGTGCTGGACGGGCCCGACGGCCTCCAGCTTGTGGACAGTGACGGCCGGCGCGTCGAAATCGAAAGCCCCTCCGTGCTCTGCGGGGGCAAGACGCTCATCGTCAGGGGCAGGGCCGCAGGCAGGGAGCTTCCCGACCTCGTCGTGACGGCCCGCGATCTAGCCCGTCTTGCCTGCGATAACGACGGCGGCAGCTGAGCGCTGAAGCTTTCCAGCCCCCAGCTCCTGCCTTCAGGCCGGGGCGAAGACAGGGCGTGCCAGCTTGCGCTGCCTACGCTTTGTCCACCCAGGCATGCCTGCCCGTGGACACCAGACTGCCCCGGGCCTCCCTTCGTGCACGGAAGGAGGAAGGCCAGCGCCTTCTGGCAGGCCCTCTGCTCCAGCGACACGGCGCAGGCGGACGCCTGGAGGCAGCAGGCATGCCCCGCTCTCGAGGCAGACAGAAAACGCCCCGCACGGCACTCCTGAAAAGGCCATGCGGGGCGCATGCTGTTGACAGTATCCAGCCGCCGGTGCGGCGCGGACCTACTTCAGTTCGGAGAAGTACTTGATGGTGCGGACCATCTGGCTCACGTAGGAGCACTCGTTGTCGTACCAGCTCACGACCTGGACGAGGGTCTTGTCACCCATGGGCAGAACCTTGGTCTGGGAGGGATCGAAGATGGAGCCGGCGGTGCTGTTGACGATGTCCTGGGAAACGACTTCGTCGGTGCAGTACTCGAAGGACTCGGTTTCTTCCTTTTTCATCTGGGCGTTGACTTCCTCGACGGTCACCTTGCCGGCAACGACGGCGTCGAGGATGGTGGTGGAGCCGGTCGGCACCGGAACGCGCTGGGCGGCGCCGGAGAGCTTGCCGTCAAGCTCGGGAAGGACGAGGCCGATGGCCTTGGCGGCGCCGGAGGAGGCGGGAACGATGTTCACGGCAGCGGCGCGGGAGCGACGCAGGTTGCCCTTGCGCTGAGGGCCGTCGAGAACCATCTGGTCGCCGGTGTAGGCGTGGATGGTGGTCATGAAGCCGGACTCAACCGGGCAGAGGTCGTTGAGGGCCTTGGCCATGGGGGCGAGGCAGTTGGTGGTGCAGCTCGCGCCGGAGATGATCTGGTCGGTGGGCTTCAGGGTCTTGTGGTTGACGTTGTAGACGATGGTGGGCAGGTCCTTGCCGGCCGGAGCGGAGATGACGACTTTGCGGGCGCCGGCTTTGACGTGGGCCATGGATTTCTCTTTCGAGGTGTAAAAGCCCGTGCACTCGAGCACGACGTCGACTTTCAGCTCGCCCCAGGGCAGCTTGGAAGCATCGGCTTCCTTGTAGATCTCGATCTGCTTGCCGTTGACGGTGATGGAGGATTCGCCGGCCTCGACGGTGCCGGGGAACTTGCCGTGGGTGCTGTCGTACTTGAGCAGGTACGCGAGCATCTGAGGGCTGGTCAGATCGTTGATGGCGACGATGTCGTAGGCGGGATCGGTGCACATCTGGCGGAAGGCGAGACGGCCGATGCGACCAAAACCATTGATTGCAACTTTAACAGCCATGGGAGAATCCTCCTGAATAGGGTGAATTGGCAAGGTAGAATCCATGGGAAAGGCTCACCTTATGCATAGGCACAAGCCCGCCAAGAGTCAAGGCGAAAGGCCAGCGGCCACCGCTTCGGCCAAGCTTTTCCCAAGCCTTTCGCGGAGCCCGGCATCCGGGAGGGGGGCGGCAGGCAGGCTTCGCCCAACCAGCCCATTTTCACTTCTTTACGCTCCGGAAAAATTGGTCTATGAAGGAAACTGCATAGCTTTCAACGCAACCCACAGGATTCCCGCCTAGGCACAGGCCTCAGGCAGGGCGTCCGGGAGATCCCGTCATGCCAGGAATCGAACAAAACGAACTCAACGACCAGTCCAGCACCCCCATCCCCGCTGGCACCCCCCCCCGATCCCTCAATTCCGCGGCTTACCGCGGCAACACAGACGCCATGGTCCAGCTGATCGAGGCAGGCGCCAACGTCAATGCCAAGGATCTCTCCGGCGAGACGCCGATCTTCGCGGCCCTGCGCGGCGGCCAGGCTCAGGCCGTCGAAATTCTCATCGCGGCCGGCTGCGACATCAACGCCACCAACAGGCACGGCCGCACGCCCCTCCACTACGCCGCCCGCTTCAGCCGCACCGATTCCATAGCCCAGCTGATCGAGGCCGGCGCCGATCCCAAGGCCAAGGACAAGGCCGGCCAGACCCCGCTCCACCTCGCCACATCCCCGCAGGCCATACGCCTGCTGACAGCTGCCGGCGCCGATCCCAATGCCAAGGACAACGACGGCTGCACGCCCCTGCACACGGCAACGAATTCGGCCTGCGTCAGCGCCCTTGCCAAAGCTGGCGCCGACCCCAACGGCAAGGACGGCAACGGCTGTACGCCCCTGCACATCGCCACCCGCCGGGGCTCGGCCAAGGTCGTGGAAGCCCTGTGCGCCGTCGGCGCCCTGACCAACGAGATCAACAGCCAGGGGCTCACGCCCATGGCCTGCGCAGCCAACTGGCGCATTGCCGAAATCCTCTCTGTCCAGCACCGCCGGCACCAGGAAGATCAGGGCATCTTCACCTTCTAGCCGCAAGGGTCATGGCACCATGCGGCTGACCCTGCTCGGTACGGGGCACGCCATGACGACGGCGTGCTACAATACCTGCTTTGCGCTCACCGTTCAGGGCCGCCATCTGCTGGTGGACGGCGGAGGTGGCTCAGGCCTGCTCGCCCAGGCCAAGGCCGCCGGCATCGTCTGGCGGGACGTGGACGCCATCTTCTGCACCCACAAGCACATCGACCACCTGCTCGGCGTCATCTGGGCCGCGCGCGCCATCATGCAGGACATGTTCCGAGGCACAAGAGAGCGGGATCTAGCCATTCTGGCCCACCCCGAGCTGGCGGAGCTCATCGCCCGGCTCCTCAGGGAGCTCATCCGCGAGGAAGAAGCCTGCCTTGTGGGTTCGCGCGTGCACATCCAGCCCCTTGGCGACGGCGAGGAACGCCGCCTCCTCGGCAGGCGGACGGTCTTCTTCGACATAGGATCAGACCAGGACAAGCAGTTCGGCTTCGCCATGGATCTAAAGGGCCCCGCGCCTTCCCATGGCCCCGGTGATCCCGAGGAGCCGGGCCGGCTCGTCTGCCTCGGCGACGAACCCCTGCACCCGGCCGGCGAGCGCTACGCCAGAGGAGCCTCACTGCTCATGCACGAAGCCTTCTGCCTGGCCTTGGAGGCGGAGCGCTTCCATCCCTACGAAAAGCGCCACTCCACGGCCAGGGACGCATGCCTGAACGCGGCCCGCATGCAGGCCAGGGCCGTCCTGCTCTACCACACCGAAGACAGCTGCCTTGCCCAGCGCAAGATGCGCTACCAAGCTGAAGGCAGGGAGGTCTTCGGCGGCGCCATCTACGTTCCCGACGACCTCGAAAGCCTGGAGCTGGACGAGGACGGCCCTTGACGGCGCGGACCGGAACGGATGCCAAGGCGTGCGAAAAGGAAAAATTCTTGCTTTTTAGCGATTAGCTCTAGACTTTTCGCTGACAGCCGCATAACATAGTTCTAGGCTAGTGTTAGATTCTGCGCAGGGCAGATCAGGCGCGCCCGGTCCCGCTTGGGACCGGCACCACCCCTCTCCTCTCCCCTCTCCCGCACCGCCACACCTGTCCTGCCGGAAAGCGACTGTCCTCCCTACGGACAGCCGCGTCAGCACGCGGCGCTTCAGCAAGGAAGCGGCCCCGGCTTTCCGCATAACCGAAAGTCGCCCTTCCTCACCAAAGTCGCGCGCCAACCAGCAAGCTAAAGGATTGTGCAATCCGCCACTGCCAGGCAAAGGGGCAACGTCATGTACAGCGTGGACGACCTCGTCGTCTATCCGGCCCAGGGCGTGGGCAAGATCAACGGCATAGACAGCAAGCTCATGGGAGGCGCGCACTGCGACTTCTACAGCGTGCGCATCCAGCACAGCAACATCACCCTCATCGTCCCGGTCAAGAACGCCCAGAATGTCGGGCTGCGCCGTCTGGTCACCAAGGACACGGCGGCAAGCATTCTCGATGCTCTGCGCAACGGCACGGAGAAGGCCGTCTACGTCGGCCAGAACTGGAACCGCCGCTTCCGGGAGTACACGGACAAGATGAAGAGCTCCGACCTCAACGTCGTGGCCGGGGTGCTGCACGAGCTGCTCGTCATCGGGCGCAGCAAGGAGCTTTCCTTTGGCGAGCGCCGGCTCAAGGATCAAGCCATGGCCCTCGTGGCGGGCGAGCTCGCTGAAGTGCTCGGCATGAACGAAGCCTCGCTCAGGCGCTCCCTGGCCGAGCTCTACTCGCCCCTGCCCCCTCCGCAGGGCTCCGCCTCGCCCTCCGGCAAATCCCGGGGCCAGGGCAAATCCGTCCGCTAGCGGCAGACGGTCCTTCTGGACGCGCTCCCCGCCTCTGAACGCCTCCCTCTTTTCCCTTTCCCCTTCCCCTGGGCGGCATCCCCGCCGAGGCATCTTCCCTCTTCAGCGACATGCGCTGCAAGCGCTATCAGGCCCACGGTCCAGAACGGCGTCCGGAACGGCAGTCCGGACGCCGTTCTCTGCGCTGGGGGACGTCCCGAGAGGCAGCCCGGACGCCGTCTCTGCGCTGGAAGGTCCTGGATGCGCCAGGCGACATGCTCACGGCGGACCAGACGGGCCCTGGGGCAGACTAGACGGTTCATGACGGACCATGCAGAGGCATGGCGGGAAAGCCCGCTCCCGTGTACAATGGCGAAGCCGGGGGCCCCCGCCCCTGGCGAGACACGCCACCCGAAAAGGAGATGACCATGCCCCGCATCGAGATAGACGCCTCGAAATGCCTTGGCGACGGCCTCTGCGCCGAAGCCTGCGTGGCGCACTGCCTGAAGCTTGAGGACGGCAGGGCCGTCGTTTTGCCCCAGGCAGAACGCTTCTGCATAGCCTGCGGCCACTGCTTCGCCGTCTGCCCTGCTGGCGCCGTCAGCCTGGACGGCACGGATTCCGCCCAGGCCGAGGCCGCAGACACGGCAAGCCTTGCGCCCGACGCTCTGGCCAGGCTTGTGCGTTCGCGCCGCTCCCTCAGGCGCTTTGCCGACAGGAAGGTTCCGCGCGAACTGGTCGAAAAGGCCCTCGACGCCGTGCGCTGGGCGCCGACGGCCGTGAACCGGCAGGACATAGGCTGGATAGCCCTGGACGATCCGGCCCGCATCCGGGCGCTGGCCGCCTGCGTCGTGGACGCCATGCGCAGCTGCCCCGGCCGGGAGGGGGAATGCCGGGCCTTCGACGCCGGTCGCGACGTCATCTTTAGGGACGCACCCCTTGTCCTCTTCGCCCACGCGCCGCGCGAGCCCCTGGGCCTGCAGGCCCAGGACTGCACCATAGCCCTCACCCTGCTCGAGCACCTGTTCTGCACCATGGGGCTCGGCACCACCTGGGCCGGATACGCCGTGGCCACGGCCATGCAGGCGCCTTCCGTGGCGCGCTTCCTCGGCCTTGGCGAGGACAGGAACGTCTTTGCCGGCTGCATGGCGGGCTGGCCCGCCATAGGCTACCTGCGCGTTCCGCCCCGCAGGCCCCTCAGACTGACCTGGATCTAACGGTCCGGCACGGGCGGCCTGAATATGACCGCCCAGCGCTTGGGTCCGCGCCCGAAAAATGTGCGGACATGCGCTTTTGTGCAAAAGAAGCCTTTACACTTGACTTAAAATCGCCTAAGGGTACACTTTTTCAGAGCGGACTGCCCGGCAGCCGTTCCTGACGGCTTTTCCGGCGTCCACAAAGACGCCTGCGGCAAGGCGCGTGCAGGGGCCGGCGGGACCGGAGCTTTCCGCATAACACCACCACGCTCGGGCCGGATGAGGGACTGGCTCTCCTGCGCCCGCAAGGAGTCTTCATGGGCAGCAATCTTGGAAACCCGGTTCAGGATCTCGACCGTCTCCTGCATACCGAATGGCTTTGCTCCAACAAGGCCGGCGACTACGCCTCGGGGACGGTGATCGGCTGCAACACGCGTCGCTACCACGGCCTCCTGGTTGCCAACGTGGAGCGCTACGGCCGGCACGTCCTGCTCTCCAACGTGGAGGACTGGCTCGTCGCCGCGGGCCAGACCTATCCGCTCTCCTCGCGCAGCCACCCCGGCACCATGTACCCCCAGGGCCACGTCCAGCAGACGGACTTCGCCCGCAGGCCCTGCCCCACCTTCACCTTCGAGTGCGGGCCCTACAAGGTGACGCGCTGCGTGATGCTGCGCCAGGACCAGCACGCCTGCCTTCTGCGCTGGAGCGTAGAGACCCGCGACAGGAAGCTGGCCAAGGAGCCGGTGAAGCTTCAGGTGGCGCCCCTGCTGGCCTACCGCTATGCCCACAACCTCACCCACGCCAACATGGATCTGCAGGTGAAGACCTATCCGGCCCGCCACGGGTTCAAGATCCAGCCCTACAACGCGCTGCCGCCCTTCTTCGTCCAGGTCGAGGGCGACTTCGACTTCCTGCCCTCGCCCGACTGGATCTACAACGTCGAATACCTCAAGGAGGAGGAGCGCCTGCTCGAGCACACCGAGGACGTCTTCTCCCCCGGCGTCTTCGAGATCACGCTCCTGCCTGGCCAGAGCGTCTACCTGCAGGCCGGCACGGACGAGAATCTGCCGAAGCGCGGCGAGCCCGACACCCCGGACTTCATCTCCAGCGTGTGGGAGCGCGAGATGAAGGTTCGCTGGGAGCGCCATCCCGACAGAGAGACCCTGCTGGACTACCTCTGCTCGGAAAGCCACATCTTCCTCATCAAGGACGCCATGGCGGGCGACACCCTGCTCGCCGGCTACCACTGGTACGGCACCTGGGGCCGCGACACGCTCATCTCCCTGCCGGGCATTGCCTTCCAGGCCGGCCGCATCCAGCAGGGCGCCAGCATACTCAAGCGCATCACGGCCCACATGTCCGACGGCCTCGTGCCCAACTCCTTCAGCCACAGCGGCCGTCCCTACGGCTGGGACGGCGTGGACGCCTCGCTCTGGTACGCCTGGTGCTGCCAGCAGCTGGCTGCGGCCGCCCAGGCGGGATCCAAGGAGGACAAGGAGGCCTGGAACGAGATTGCCGGCTACTGCGCCGACGCCGTCTACAGCATCGTCGACGCCTACCGCAACGGCCGCGTCCACTTCGTGAGCTGCGACAAGGAGGGCTTCCTGGACGTGGGCACGCCCACGACCAACCTCACCTGGATGAACATCCAGGTGAACGGCAGGCCCGTCACGCCGCGCTGGGGCTATCCCGTGGAGATGGAGGCCCTGTGGTACAACACCCTGGCCTACGCCCACAAAATGGCCCTCAAGCGCCATGATCCCGATCCCTGCCCGGCCAAGGAGCTGGCCCGCATGCGCAAGGTCTTCGAGAAGCGCTTCCTCAAGGAGGACGGCACGCTCTACGACGTGTGGCGCAGCATGGACGACGGAGGCCCCGACGGCACCATACGCCCCAACCAGCTCTTTGCCTTCTCCCTGCCCGAGCCGCCCATGGATCCGGCCAAGGCCGGCCCCGTGCTCGCCCTGTGCCAAGAAAAGCTGCTCACGCCCTTCGGCCTGCGCACCCTGAATCCGGAAAACGCCGAATTCAAGCCCAAGTACCGCGGCGACATGGCCGACCGCGGCCAGGCCTACCACCAGGGCACGGTGTGGCCCTGGCTGCTCGCCCCCTACTGCGAGACCCTGCTCAGGCATGCGGAAGCGGCCGGCGGCGCCAAGGCCATGGCCAAGGCGGCCAAGGACCTGCTCGCCACGGTGGCGCCGCTCTTCTCGCGACACCTCAGCGAAGCCGGCCGAGGCCACATCTCCGAACTCTTCTCCGCCACGGCGCCGCATAACGCCCACGGCTGCGTCGCCAAGGCCTGGAGCGAAGGCGAGGTCATCCGCATGCTGAAGATGCTCAAGGCCTGCGACCCTGAGACCTACGAGCGCTGGGAGAAGCGCCTGCACTGGAGGAACAAGTAATGCGCGTACTCATGTTCGGGTGGGAGTTCCCGCCCTACGTCAGCGGAGGCCTGGGCGCAGCCTGCGAAGGCATGGTGCACGCCCTCACCTCCCGCGGCACCGAGGTGGTCTTCGTCATTCCCAAACTCAGGGCCGGCGTCGGCGCCGACCAGCCGGCCGGGCTCACCATGCGCGGCGCCTCCGGCACCGTGCTCTCCGGACCTGCCGGCAAGGTGACGAGCGTCATCGAGAACACCTCGAGCTACTGGCGCCGCAACCTGCGCATCGAGTCCGTGGACTCCTGCCTCGTGCCCTACTGCTCTCCCGAGTTCTACGCCCAGATGCGCGAGAGCATCGTGAAGAGCGAGCAGACCAGCACCGAGGAGCGCACGGTGACCATTCCGGGCACGGGCGACAAGGTCATCACCCTCGAGGGCGGCTACGGCAGGGACCTCATGAGCGAGGTCTACCGCTACAGCCTGGCCGCCCAGAAGCTGGCCATGACCGAGGACTTCGACGTCATCCACTGCCACGACTGGATGACCTATCCGGCCGGCATCCTCGCCAAGAAGCTCACGGGCAAGCCGCTGGTCTGCCACGTGCACGCCACCGAAGCCGACCGCAGCGGCACCAACATGAACAGCGTGGTCTCCCACATGGAATGGGAGGGCCTCACGGCCGCCGACAAGGTGGTGGCTGTCAGCCACTTCACCAAGGATCTCATCATGCGGGTCTACCAGATACCCGAGGAGAAGATCGAAGTCGTGCACAACGCGGTCTCGCGCAGCGAGGCCGAGTCCGCCTACCACAGCATGGAGCGCGGGAGCAAGGCCAAGCAGGTGCTCTTCATGGGCCGCGTGACCTTCCAGAAGGGCCCCGACTACTTCGTCGAGGCCGCCCGCCTCGTGCACAACGTCATGCCCGACGTGCGCTTCGTCATGGCAGGCTCCGGCGACATGCTCCGGGCCATGGTGGCGCGCGTGGCCAAGTACCGCCTCGGCCACAGGTTCACCTTCACCGGCTTCCTCAAGAAGGGCGAGGTGGACCGCATGTACGCCTCGAGCGACCTCTACGTCATGCCCAGCGTCTCCGAGCCCTTCGGCATAGCGCCCCTGGAGGCGATGGTGTACGATGTGCCCGTGCTCATGAGCAAGCAGTCCGGCGTTTCCGAGGTCATAGCCAACGCGCTCAAGGTGGACTTCTGGGACGTGCGCAAGATGGCCGACCGCATCTGCGCCGTCCTCGCCTACCCGGCGCTGGGGCGCCTCATGGTGCGCAACTGCGCGAACGAGCTCAAGAACATCCGCTGGGAAAACGCCGCGGCCAAGCTGGAGCGCGTCTATGCCGCTCTCGCCGCAAGGGGGAACTAAATGCCTTCCGTCTGCTTCTACTTCCAGGTCCACCAGCCCTACCGCCTGCGCCACTACTCCTTCTTCGACATCGGCCACAACCACATGTACGAGGACGACGACGCCAACAGGTCCATCATGCTCAAGGTGGCGAAGAAGTGCTACCTGCCCATGAACGACCTGCTCCTGCGTCTCGTCGAGCGCTGCGGGAAGGACTTCAGGTTCAGCTTCTCCCTGTCCGGCGTCTTCATCGACCAGATGGTGCAGTTCGCGCCCGAAGTGCTCGAGAGCTTCCAGAAGCTCGCCGACACCGGCTGCGCGGAGTTCCTCTCCGAAACCTACGCCCACTCGCTCTCCTTCCTCTTCGACATGGAGGAGTTCAAGGAGCAGATCGACGTCCACGACGCGCTGGTCAAGAAGCACTTCGGCCTGACGCCCACGGCCTTCAGGAACACCGAGCTCATCTACAACAACGACATCGCCCAGGCGGCCGAGGAGAAGGGCTTCAAGGCCATCCTCACCGAAGGCGCCGACCACGTCATCAACTGGCGCAGCCCCAACTTCGTCTACCAGCCCGGCAACTGCCGCCGCATCAGGCTGCTGCTCAAGAACTACCGGCTCTCCGACGACATCGCCTTCCGCTTCTCCAACAGGGCCTGGGAGGAGTACCCGCTCTCTGCCGAAAAGTACATGTCCTGGCTCGCGGCCCTCAACGGCCAGGGCGAGACCATCAACCTCTTCATGGACTACGAGACCTTCGGCGAGCACCAGTGGGAGGAGTCGGGCATCTTCGACTTCATGGACGCCCTGCCCGAGCTCGTGCTCAAGCACCCCGACTTCTGCTTCGCCACGCCCACGGAAGTGGCCGAGAAGTGCTCGCCCATGGCCCGCCTCGACGTGCCGAACTTCATCTCCTGGGCCGACGCCGAGCGCGACCTCACGGCCTGGCGCGGCAACGACCTCCAGGACGACGCCATGGAGTCCATCGCCCGCCTCGAGGCCGGCGTGAAGCGCACCGGCGACGAGGGGCTGCTGCGCACCTGGCGCAGGCTCACCACCTCCGACCACTTCTACTACATGTGCACCAAGTTCTTCTCCGACGGCGACGTGCACAAGTACTTCTCGCCCTACGACTCGCCCTACGACGCCTACATCTTCTACATGAACGTCCTTGCGGACTTCGAGCAGACGGTGAAGCAGCGCCTGGGCAGGCAGGTCTAGGCCAGGCTTTCCCTTAGGCAGCATGACCTCCCGGGCCCGCCTCGCGCATGCCAAGGCGGGCGCCGGGATTTTCCATTTTTCGTCACGAGCCGCGAGCCTCGGCCTAGCTTGCGCCGGCGCTGGCCGCAAGGCCCCGAATTCAACGACAATTCTACGACATGGATCGCGCGATCCGGCAACCTTCCCTTTCCCTTAGGAGCATTGAATGGACTACGGCAACATCACCCTCTTCGAAACGTCGTGGGAAGTCTGCAACAAGGTCGGCGGCATCTACGCCGTCGTGAGCAGCAAAGCCCTGCAGGCCATCGACAACTTCGGCGAGAACTACTGGCTGCTCGGCCCCGACCTCGGCAACAACGTCGACTTCGAGGAGAGCAGCGACCCGCTCATCGAGTCCGTGCGCAAGATTCTGCACGCCCACAACCTCCAGTGCCGCCTCGGCCGCTGGAAAATCCCGGGCAACCCCAAGGCCATTCTGGTCAGCTTCAAGAACCGCTACGACCAGAACCAGCTGCTCTTCGAGTACTGGAAGGCCTTCAGCGTGGACTCCATGTCCGGCGGCTGGGACTACGTCGAGCCCGTCATGTTCGCCACGGCCTGCGGCGAGGTCATCGCCACCCTCTACCAGCACCTGCTCGAGCCCATCGGCTCCCCGGCCATAGCCCAGTTCCACGAGTGGATGTGCGGCGCGGGCCTGCTCTACCTCAAGCGCCACTGCCCGCCCGTGGGCACGGTCTTCACGACCCACGCCACCATGCTCGGCCGCTCCCTTGCCGGCAACGGCAAGGACCTCTACAGCATGCTGGACAACCGCCAGTTCGACCCCAGGCGCGAGGCGTCCTCGCTCGGCATCACGGCCAAGCACTCCATGGAATGCGTCTCCGCCAGGGAGGCCGACTGCTTCACCACGGTGAGCGACATCACCGCGGAGGAGGCCAGCGTCGTCCTTGGCCGCAAGCCCGACATCGTCACGCCCAACGGCCTCGACCTGCGCGTCATTCCCGACTTTGCCGTGGATCGCGATCGCCCATCGGCCTACCGCGCGGCCATCCTGGCCAGCGCCAGCCGCCTGCTGCGCCGGGAGCTGCCTGAAGACACGCGCATCGTGCTCATCTCCGGGCGCTACGAATTCCACAACAAGGGCGTGGACGTCTTCCTCGAAGCCCTGGCCAAGGTCAAGCACGATCTGGCCAACTCCTCCACCCACGTGCTCGCCCTGTGCTGCGTCATGGGCGGCTACACCGGCGTCAACGGCGATGCCGTGAGCGGCGACGCCGCCCGCATGCCCTCCGACGGCGGGCAGTGGCTGTGCTCGCACCACGTGCACAATCCGGCAGGCGACGAAATCCTTGCCGCCTGCCGCCGGCTCGGCCTGGACAACATGCCCGGCAGCCACGTGTCCGTGATCTTCAACCCCGCTCTGCTCAACGGCCGCGACGGCTTCCTCAACCTGCCCTACGAAGAGGTGCTGGCGGCCTCCGATCTGGGCGTCTTCCCCTCCTGGTACGAACCCTGGGGCTACACGCCCGAGGAAAGCACGGCCTACGCCGTGCCCACGGTGACGAGCGACCTGGCCGGCTTCGGCCTCTGGGTGCGCACCTTGCACGTGGAGGACGTCAAGGCCACGGGCGTCACCATCCTGCAGCGCCGCCAGAAGCGCTTCGAGGACGTGGTCGTCGACCTTGAGCACGCCATCCTCGCCGTCTGCGGCCTCGGCGCCGAGGAGATGACGGCCCTGCGCAAGGCCGCCCGCCATACGGCAAGCCTCTGCGACTGGACCGAGTTCTTCCCCTTCTACATCAAGGCCTACAACCTGGCCCTGGGCAAGGCCCTCGAGCATGGCGCCGAGCTGCGCGAGGCCGTCTCCGACCACGCCACCCACATCTTCATGGACCAGTCGAGCCTCACGCCCCTGCTCCACGCCTTCACGGCCCTGACGAAGCTGCCCAAGTCCGTCTCCCGCCTGCGCGAGCTCGGATCCAACCTCTGGTGGTGCTGGCATCCCGAATGCTGGCAGCTCTTCCAGCGCATCAACCCCGAGGTCTGGGAGAGCTCCAACCACAACCCCCTGCAGTGCCTCGAGGAGGCTTCCGACCAGGCCTTCTCGGACATGGTCTCCGACTCGGCCTCCCTCGCCCTCTACGAGGACACCCTCGCCAAGTTCGACGAGTACATGGCCAGGCCCCTCAACGAAGAGGAGACCGTGACCGCCAGGCACCCCATCGCCTACTTCTCCACCGAATACGGTCTGCACGAGTCCCTGCCCATCTACTCGGGCGGCCTCGGCGTCCTTTCCGGCGACCACCTCAAGAGCGCCAGCGACATGAACATCCCGCTGGTCGCCATCGGCCTCTTCTACCGCTACGGCTACTTCCGCCAGCAGATCGACAAGAACGGCCGACAAGTTGCCGTGTACCCTGAAAACGACGTCGCGGCCCTGCCCCTGGAGGCCGTGCGCGGCGACGGCGGCGAGCAGCTCGAGATCAGCATCCAGCTGCCCGAGCGCCGGCTCTTCGCCCGCGTCTGGGTAGTCAAGGTCGGCACCATCCCCCTCTATCTGCTCGACACCAACCTCGAGAAGAACACCCCCGACGACCGCAAGATCACCGATGCGCTCTACGTGGCGGACCGCGACTTCCGCGTGCGCCAGGAAATCCTGCTCGGCATAGGCGGCGTGGAGCTGCTCGACGCCCTCGGCATCACGCCCTCGGTTTTCCACATGAACGAAGGCCACTCCGCCTTCCTCATCCTGGAACGCATCCGCAGATTCGTGTGCAACGCCCACCTCTCCTTCAAGGAGGCCGGCGAGATTGTGCGCTCCTCCTGCGTCTTCACCACCCACACTCCCGTGGAGGCCGGCAACGAGCGCTTCCGCAGGGAGCTCATGACCAAGTACTTCGCCGGCTACGCCAACAACGTCGGCATCACCATGAACGAGTTCCTGGATCTGGGCCGCATGGAAGGCGGCAACGCCGACAACTTCGAGATGACCGTCCTCGCCCTGCGCTACTCCGCCCGCGCCAACGGCGTCTCCCGCCTGCACGGCGACGTCTCCAGGCACATGTGGCAGAAGCTCTGGAAGGGCATGCCCATCGCCGAAGTGCCCATAGGCCACGTCACCAACGGCGTGCACATGCCCTCCTACGCCGGTCCCGAGATGGCGGATCTGCTCGTCAGGAATCTCGGCAGGAACTGGATGGATCTCTCGGCCAAGGCGCCCGGCTGGTACAAGTTCGCCTCCGTGCCCGACAAGACGCTGTGGCGCATCCGCCTCTTCCAGAAGGCCTGCCTGCTCGACCTCGTCAGAAGCAAGATGCCCGAGTTCTACCGCAAGCTCGGCGTGAGCCGCGAGGACAGCAAGCTCGCCATGTCGCGCCTTTCCGAGAACACCCTGCTCATCGGCTTCGCCCGGCGCTTTGCCCCCTACAAGCGGGCTAACCTCCTCTTCGCCGACATCGAGCGCCTCGACCACCTGCTCTCCTACACCGAGCATCCCGTGACCCTGCTCTTCGCCGGCAAGGCCCACCCCGCCGACGGTCCGGGCATGGACATCATGCAGGAAATCATCCGCCACTGCACCGAGAAGCGCTTCCTCGGCCGCATCTTCTTCCTGGAAGACTACTCGCTGGCCATCTCGCGCCTCATGGTCCAGGGCTGCGACGTGTGGCTCAACAACCCCAGGCGCCCCTACGAAGCATCCGGCACCTCTGGCCAGAAGTGCGCCATCAACGGCGTGCTCAACCTCAGCATCTCCGACGGCTGGTGGTGCGAAGGCTACAACGGCAGCAACGGCTGGAACATAGGTCCGGTCGTCACCCGCGTGGAGAGCAGCGACACCCAGAACGACTACGCCGATGCCGAGTCCCTCTACAATCTCCTCGAGGAGCAGGTCATCCCGCTCTACTACTACCGCAACCAGGACGGCGTGCCCACGCGCTGGGTGCAGTACGTCAAGGAGTCCATGCGCACCCTCATCCCGAACTACTCCTCCCACCGCATGGTGCGCGACTACCTCGACATGTACTACGAGCCCACCGCCATGCGCCACAGGAGCATGCTCTCCGGCAACTTCAAGAACGCCAAGCGCATCTGCGCCTGGAAGGAGGAAATCCAGGTCCGCTTCAGCACCCTCAAGGTCGGCCTGCTGCGCGTGGACGGCATGGAAGGCGACACCTGCAACGCCGGTCAGGACATCCACGTGACCCTCAGCCTCGATCCGGGCGTCATGAAGCGGGAGGAAATCCTCGTGCAGCTGGTCGTCGGCCCCTGGGACGGCGCCAACTTCATCGAGACGCCCGACATCGTCCCGCTCTCCTACGAGCGCACCACGAGCGACCAGAGCATGGTCTTCTCGTGCAACTACCAGACCCGCCACAACGGCTCGCATGCCTACGGCGTGCGCGTCATTCCCATGATTCCGGAACTGGCCAGCTACCTAGACAGCCATCTGGTCGTCTGGGCCTAAGCTCCGCCGGGATCTGAGCCAGGAGGCCGCAGGGCCGCCCGGCAGAGCAAAGCAGCATCAAGGGCCGCGGACTTCCCCGCAAGCGGAGGAAGCCTGCGGCCCTGCCATGCGCTTGAGCCCGCGCCAGGCCAGACAGATCAGGTCTGGACAGGAAACCGGGCTAGAACTTGTAGATGAGGCTCACGTTGACGTTCCAGAGGTCTTCGGTGCTGTTGGCGTGGCGGTAGGCCCCGCCCTTCGTGAAGCCGCCCCAGACGCTTCTGGAGTTGTCCAGCCACAGGGCGATGTAGTTGGCTTCCACGAGCAGGCGGAGGTTGTCGTAGATCTGCCAGGTAGACATGAGGCCCACTTCGAAGGCCCTGTCCTTGTCGGTGAGGTAGAGGCCGTAGTCGACGGTGTTGAAGTCGGGCGCCGAGGTGTTGGGCGTCAAGATCTTGTAGGGCGAGGCCGCGCCCTTGATGTAGCGCGCCATGTCGGAGGAGCTGGTGCCCTGGTAGTAGTTGACGTGCAGGGTGTGCTTGAAGTTCTCGACGAAGCTCACGTCCCGCACGCGCAGGCCCACGCCCCAGGTGCCGGACAGCGTCTGGCCGAGCACGCCGTCGCGACCGAGGGTCCAGGTGGCCATGGTGGCGATGGAGGTCAGGCCGCTGGTGCTCTCGTTGTTGCCGCCGATGCTGGGCAGGCGTTCGGAGCCGTTCGTCGGATCGTCGTCATCGCCGGAGCTGTACCAGCCGTAGATGCCGGGCGTGCCCCAGTCGAACTTGTACTCGGCCAGCAGGGCCGCGTAGAAGCCCCTGCGGTCGAGGGCCTCCTCGCCGGTGGCAATGGAGCCATAGTTGAAGCTCCAGGCCAGGCGGAAGGGATCGCAGCCGGTGAATTCGCCGGTGAGGCCTGCCCAGATGGCCCCCGCATAGGCATTGGAGCGGTCCCTGCCTCTGTCGGCATAGGCCGCGGGCGCCAGGCCGAAGCCCCAGCCGCCTCCGCTGTCGACGTCCTTGCCGTAGTACCAGTAGCGGTTGTTCTTGTCGTCCCAGGTCCGGAAGGTGTTCTTGCCTATCATGCCACCCATGACCCAGGGCGTCAGCTTGAAGCCGTCGAAGTTCAGGGCAAGGAAAAGGCCGAAGAAGTCGGCATTGTCGAGATAGCTGACGGTGCCCCGAGCACCGCCGTCCCAGTTGTCGTTGAAGGGCCGGGCCCAGAAGGCGGTCAGGGCGACGTTTTCATTGAAGGGCGCGCTCACGCTGATGCCGGCCACGTCTGCATCGAAGACCTGCGAGGCCTCCGTGGCGTAGTCGGGCAGGAAGATGCGCTGCAGTCCCATGCGCACTTTGACGTCCGTGTCCGGCACCTTCCAGTCGAGGTAGCTGTGCTTGATCTTGATGATCTTGCCGTCCGCGCCCAGGGCGCCGCCGGTCTTGGCCTTGCCCCAGGTGAAGGTGCCCATCTCGAAGTACACGGTGCCGGACAGGCTCTCGGAGGCGACGGCCTCCAGCTGCAGGCGCACGCGGTTCTTGGCCTCGAAGCGATCCTCGCCCCAGCGGCCCCAGCCCTGCTGGTGCCGGCCTTCGCGGTCCCGGCGCATGAAATTGCCGCCATCGCCCATTTCCAGCATGCTGATCCACACGCCCTTGGCCTTGAAGTCCACGGCCTGGACCTCTGCCGGCTGGCAGGCCAGGCCCAGGGCCAGACAGGACGATGCCAGCGGCAGCGCTGCGCCCCGCACGGCGCGCTTTGTCTTCTTTGACATGCTCTCTCTCCTCCTCAGTGGAAGCCCCAAAAAAATGTGGCACATTTTGTGATTCCGTATTACGGTGGCCTCTGGTAGCATAAATTTTTAAAGTTTGTCACCACAAAAATCCCCCCAGCCGGGAAGGAGCTCCACGCATGACCAAACGGCTTCTCGCTCTCGCCCTGTGCGTCCTGGCGCTTGCCTGCACGAGCCTCGCCTACTCCGCGCCCAAGACGGAGATCGCCTACGCCAGCACCAAGGACATACGCAACATCAACCCCCACCTCTATGCCGGCGAAATGGCTGCCCAGGGCATGGTCTTCGAGCCCCTGGTCATGAACACCAAGGAAGGCATCAAGCCCTGGCTGGCCGAAAGCTGGGACATCTCGGCAGACGGCAAGGAATACGTCTTCCACCTGCGCAAGAACGTGAAGTTCACGGACGGCGAGCCCTTCACCGCCGAGGCCGTCAAGCTCAACATCGAGGCTGTGCTCGCCAACGCCAAGCGCCATGCCTGGCTCGACATGGTGAACGAGATCGAGCGCTGCGAAGCCGTGGACGAGTTCACCTTCAAGCTCGTGCTCAAGAACCCCTACTACCCGACCCTGGTGGAGCTCGGCCTCCTGCGCCCCTTCCGCTTCATCTCGCCCAAGTGCTTCGTCAACGGCCAGACCAAGGACGGCGTCTCGGGCTATGCCGGCACTGGCCCCTGGATCCTCGCCGAGCACAAGGACGGCCAGTACGCCCTCTTCAAGGCCAATCCCGGCTACTGGGGCGAAAAGCCCTTGACCTGCGCCGTGCGCTGGAAGGTCATGCCTGACCACCAGGCCATACTTCTGGCCCTGCAGAAGGGCGAAATCGACCTCATCTTCGGCGCCGACGGCGACATGGTGAACCTCGACAGCTTCGACGCCCTGCGCCGCCAGGGCAAGTACGCCACCGCCATCAGCCAGCCCATCGCCTCCCGCGCCATTCTGCTCAACGCCCACCAGCACTTCACCAAGGAAAAGGCCGTGCGCCTCGCCCTGCAGCACGCCGTGGACAAGGAAGGCATAGTGCAGGGCGTGCTCAACGGCTCCGAAGAGGTGGCCGACACCCTCATGGCGCCGACGGTGGCCTACTGCAACCTCGGCCTTGAGGCGCGCGCCTTCGATCTCGCCAAGGCCGCAGCCCTGCTCGACGAGGCCGGCTGGAAGCTCGGCGCCGACGGCTGGCGCGCCAAGGACGGCCAGCGCGCGACGGTGCGCCTCTACTTCAACTCCCAGAACGCCCAGGAACGCACCATCAGCGAATTCATGCAGGGCGATCTCAAGAAGCTCGGCGTGGAGATGAAGATCATCGGCGAGGAGAAGCAGGCCTACCTCGACCGCCAGAAGACCGGCGACTTCGAGCTGCAGTACTCCCTCTCCTGGGGCACTCCCTACGACCCCCAGTCCTACCTCTCCTCCTGGCGCATCCCCGCCCACGGCGACTACCAGGCCCAGGTCGGCATGGAGCGCAAGGAATGGCTCGACAAGACCATCACGGCCATCATGACCGAGCCCGACGAGGCCAAGCGCGCCCAGATGTACCGCGAAGTGCTGACCTACGTGCACGAGGAGGGCGTCTACATCCCGCTTTCCTACTCGCGCACCAAGGCCGTGCACGCAGCAGGCCTCAAGGGCGTGGAGTTCGGCCTTTCCCAGTACGAAATCCCCTTCGAGAAGATGCATTTCTAGCCGGCTCTTGCGGCAGGCTTAACTCGGCGCCGGAAGAGGCCCTTCCGGCGCCGTTCTTTGCCAGCCTGAGCCCCCGGCACCAGGGACCTTCATGAACATCGGCGGCTACATCCTGCGCAGACTGCTCGGGCTTTTCCCCCTGCTCCTGGCCATCTCCTTCTTCGCCTTCGTCCTCATCCAGCTCTCCCCCAGCGATCCGGCGGAAGTGTGCATACGCGTGAACGCCATGACGCCCACGCCGGAGCTCATTGAAGAGATGCGCGAGGAGATGGGGCTGAACAAGCCCTTCCTCGAGCGCTACTTCGACTGGATCGGCCATGCCGTCCAGGGGGACTTCGGCAAGCGCTACGTGGACGGCAAGCCCGTGGCCGGCGAGATGGCCAAGGCCCTCCCGCCCACCCTGGCGCTGGCCGGCACCACTGCCTGCCTGATGCTGGCCGTCAGCATTGGCTGCGCCCTTGTCGGCGTGCTCTTCGAAGGGCGCTGGCCCGACCTCGTCCTCAGGGGCTTCGTCTTTCTCCTGACCTCGGTGCCCGCCTTCTGGGCCGGCCTGCTCTTCATCTGGCTCTTTGCCGTGCACTTCGACCTTCTGCCCACGGGCGGACTCGAGGGGCCAAGCTCGCTCATCCTGCCGGCAGCCACCCTCTCCCTGCCCTATATCGCGGCCTACTCCAGGCTCCTGCGCGCCAGCATGGTGCAGGCCAGGGAGCAGAACTTCACGCTCTACATGAAGGCCTGCGGCCGCTCCGGTGGCGCCGTGCTGCGCCACGTCTTCCGCAATTCCCTGCAGTCGAGCCTCACGGCCCTCGGCATGAGCCTGCCCAAGCTCGTGGCCGGCACCTTCGTCGTGGAGTGCATCTTCGCCTGGCCCGGCCTCGGGCGCCTGTGCGTCACCGCCATCTTCAACCGCGACTACCCGGTCATCCAGGCCTACGTGCTGCTCATGGCCGTGCTCTTCGTCGTCTGCAACCTGCTCATGGACGTCTTCAGCGCCCTGGTCGACCCGCGCCTGCGCGAGAGGGGGCTCAATTGACCTTCTGGAAGAGCCTCAAGGAAGACAGAGCAGGCACGGTCTGCCTTGCCTTCATCGTCCTTGTCGCCCTGGCCGGCCTGCTGGCGCCCTGGATAGCGCCCTGCGACCCCACGGCCATAGACGTGCGCTCCAAATTTGCCCCAATGAGCAGGGCGAGGCTGCGCGCGTCTTCAACGAACCCCGGCATCCCTACACCCAGTACCTTGTGGCAACCCGCCTGGCCCTCACCCGGGGCTTCCGCCAGGCCCTCGGAGGCAGGCATGCCTGACAGCGCCCCCTTCCTTGACGTGCAGGCCCTCTGCAAGAGCTACCCCGACCGCCAGGCGTCCAGCTTCTGGCGCAAGACCCTGCGCCCCGTACTCAAGAGCGTGTCCTTCCAGGCCAGGCGGGGCGAAATCCTCGGCCTGCTCGGCGAAAGCGGGAGCGGCAAGAGCACGCTCGCGCGCTGCCTGCTCGGCCTCGAACGATCCGACAGCGGAGCCGTCCTCTTCGACGGCATGCCGGACCAAGCCTGGCGCAGGGCCCATCGGGGCGCCGTGAGCGTGGTCTTCCAGGACTACGCGACCTCGGTCAATCCCGGCTTCACGGTCAGGGAGATCATCGCCGAAGGCCTGCGCGCAGCCGGCACGGCAACCTGCGACGAAGCCGCCGCCGCTACCGCCCTCATGGACAAGGTGGAGCTGCCGGCACGGCTGGCCGGCTGCCTTCCCCACCAGCTCTCCGGCGGCCAGCTCCAGCGCGCCTGCATAGCCCGCGCCCTGGCCTCGGCGCCGCAGTTCATCGTCTTCGACGAGGCCGTGAGCGCCCTCGACGTCTCCATCCAGGCCCAGATTCTGGATCTGCTGCAAGCCGTCAAGGGGGACATGACCTACCTCTTCATCACCCACGACATCCAGCTCGCCACGCTCCTGTGCGACAGGTTCCTGCTCCTCAGGCAGGGCGTGCTCGAAGACGAGGTGGACTGCCGGCATCTCGACCTTGCCGCCTCGCCCTATCTGGCCAAGCTCGTCGACGCCACCGTGCTCTTTGCCTCGGACTACCGGGGAAGACCTGAAGCGCTCTCAGCAAACCTGCACGAAAGCCCGGCCGAAAAGATGCCGGCCGGCGCCAGTCCAGATCCTTCGCCCACTGCCAAGCCCCAAGCCAAGGAGGCCCAGCCATGACCCCTGCCAGCCAGCCTTTCCCTGCCGAAAACTCCGCCCCGCGCGCAGGCCGCCGCTTTCCTGCGCCTGCCACGCAGCTTCCTGCCCGCAGCGAGGCGCTGGCAGAGCGCATCGAACGCTACTGGACCCGCAGGTCTGCCGGCTTTGGCCAGGTGAGGCGCGGAGAGATTGCCGGCGACAAGTGGGAGGCCTGGCGCGGCGAGATCCTGCCCTGGCTGCCGAAGCCCCTGGAGGGCAGGAGGCTGAGCGTGCTCGACGTGGGCACGGGACCGGGCTTCTTTGCGGTGCTCCTGGCCTGCGAGACGGGCTGCGAGGCCACGGGCATCGACCTTTCCGAAGGCATGCTGCGCGAGGCCAGGGCCCTGGCCCGCGAGACCGGCTGCCAGGCGCGCTTCCTGCACATGGACGCCGAAGCCCTGGCTTTCAGGGACGAGACCTTCGACGCGGTGCTCGTGCGCAACCTGACCTGGACCCTGCAGCGGCCGGAGCAGGCCTACAGGGAGTGGTGCCGGGTGCTCAGGCCAGGCGGCGTCCTGCTCAACTTCGACGCCGACTACGGGGCAGTGGACTTCACCGAAATAGCCAAGGCCGAGGGCGCCCACGCCCATGCCGGCATAGAGCAGGAGCTGCTCCAAGAAGGCGAGGACATACGGCGCCTGCTGCCCCTGAGCGCCGAGCCCAGGCCCCAGTGGGACGTGCAGGCCCTGGACCGGGCGGGCTTTGCCTCGGTTGCGCTCGACCAGCAGATCAGCGCCCGCGTCTTCCGCGTGCGCGACGCCTCCTACAATCCCGTGCCCATGTTTGCCCTGCGCGCCGTCAAGTAGCGCTCCGCACAATATGCCGGCGTACCCGCCAGCCCGCGCATGGCCAGCCGGCCCGGACAAGTCCCGAACAACATCCCCGGAAGCAGAGGCCTCTGCCTGCCCCAGCAATGCCTTGGGCTGGCAGCCGGCATGGGACTGGAGCAGACTGCAGGATGCCGTCTCGCTGCACAGCCCAAGGGGCCACACTTCCCCGTTCCTTGCCGAGTCCCTTGGCATAGCGAGGACGACAGGGCACGCAGGAAGCGCGTGGCCGCGCTCCACACGCCCAGGCCGTCCATTTGCTCCCCTTTCCGCTCTGCCCTTGCCATTGCCCTGCCATGAAGGCAGACTGCCTGCAGGCGGCCTGACGGCCGAAGCCTTTCCATCTGCACCCGGACTTCCTGGACTTCAAGGAGGCATGCCATGGGACGTCTTAAGGAACTGCGCAAGCTCGTCGACAAGGAACTGCTCGCCATGGAGGATCCCGACAGGCGCCGGGGCGCCTATGCCCACCTCTACGGCGTCTCGCTGGCAGCCAGCCTCATTGCCGAGAAGCGCAGGCTCAACGCCGAACTCGCCTGCATGGCGGCCATGCTGCACGATCTGGCAGCCTACAGGACGGGCTCCTACGACGACCACGCCCACAGAGGCGCTGAGCTGGCCCGGACTATGCTGGAGGCCCTCGGGCTCACCAGCCCCGAGGAGACCGAGGCCATCTGCTCTGCCGTCTACCGCCACGACGACAAGCAGGCGGTGGACGCGCCGCTCGACGAAGTCCTCAAGGACGCCGATGTCATGCACCACTGCATGGACGACCTCGCCAAGCCGGTCAAGGAGAAGGAGGCCGCCCGCTACCAGGCCCTGCGCCGGGAGTTCGGACTGGACTAGCGCTGCGTTCTGCCGCCGGCGCCAGTTCAGGCGCTCCGCCCTGACGGACCTGCTGGAAGACGGCATGCTGCCTGCACAGAATGTGCCCGTGTCTGTCTTCCTTCATGCCGCGGGAGGAGCATCTCCTTGACGTACGAAGTGAACCACGAGCGCGAGCGCATCAACGCCGACAGGGGCCGCGCCCGCGCCAAGGGCAAGGCCGATGCGAGGCTCGCCAAGGAACAGGCCGACGGCAGGGCCGTGGAGATCCAGGGCCGGGCGACGGCTTCCGCCATCGAGGCCAAGCCCCGAGCCATGCGTGAGCCCCCCGAATACCTGAAGCTCGTGCAGGCCGAGCGCTGGAACGGCGAGTTCCCGAAGACCATGGTGCCCTGCGCCTCCGTGCCCGTGATCAAGCTCGACGAGCCGTTTGCCGCCTCAGTCTGAACTTTCCGCCTTGCGGAACGCCCGCCCGGCGGAAGCCGGCAGAGGTTCCCCTCCGAGGGGCCGGAACGGCGGGGGCGGAATGCGGGGGCGTGCGTTCGCGCATGGCGGGCATGGACTGCGGGCAGATGCTAGTCCTGCCACAACCGCCTGCCGAAGGCTTCAATATCTGCCAGCACCGCTCCGCCGGCTTCAGGCGGCTTCTCCACGCCCCGCACTTCCTTCACCTTCCGCAGGTCGAGCCCCATGGTCCGGCAGAAGCAGCGAAGCTCCAGTCCCACCCCCTCGAAGAGGCGCCTGCCCGCCGTCCGGCCGGCAAGAAAGAGGGCGCAAGCCGGCACGTCCGCAAGCGGACGCACGCCCGCCTCGTAGAAGCGCTGGCTTCTGTCGACAAGGGCCTTGAACTGGGCAGGCAGGCCGTAGTTGTAGACCGGCACGGCGAAGGCGGCGAACGATGCCCCGCAAAGCCGCGCAAAGACGGCCTCGCAGTCGTCGAAGGGAGCTCTGGCGCAGGCGTGGGGCGCCCTGCCGCAGGCCCCGCAGTGCCGGCAGCCCTCGAAGGAGAGCAGGCTCAGGTCGAGCAGCTCGGCATTCGTCCCGGCAGCCTGCATGCCCTGGACAAGGGCGCGGGCCGCCAGGACGGCGGAGCCTTCCCTGTGGGGAGAGGCCGCCAGGACGAGGGCGCAGGCTTTCCCGGCCGAGCCGGCAGGCCTATCCGGCTGTGACGGCATGGCGCCTAGAAGCCGTAGCAGCGGGAGATGATGGGCTTCTCGGCGCCGATGGTGGATTCGGGGCCGTGGCCCGAATAGACGACGGTTTCGTCCGGCAACTTGAAGAGCACGTCCCGGATGCTGGCGAGGAGCTGCTCCTGGCTGCCGAAGGTGAAGTCGGAGCGGCCAATGGTGTGGCAGAAGAGGGTGTCGCCGTCGAGCACGGCCTTGGCCTCGGGGAAGTAGAAGGAGACGTGGCCCGGCGTGTGGCCGGGGGTGTCGAGGATCTGGAAGGTGAAGCCGCCGATGCCGAGCACGCCGCCGGGCAGGCTTTTGGCTGCCGGCAGCTCCTGGCAGCTGAAGGGCGGCACCTCGGGAATGCCCCAGATGCCGCCGCGGGCCACCTCGTCGTCCTTGATGACGCTGTCGCCGGCAGGCACGAGGCAGGGCACCTCAAGGGCCTTCTGAAGGGCGGCGATGCCGAGCATGTGGTCGAAGTGGCGGTGGGTCAGCAGGATGGCGAGCAGCTGCAGGCCCTCCTTCTTGAGAAAGTCCATGACGGGTGCAGGATCCCCGCCCGGATCGACGCACAGGGCCTCGCGGCCGTTGTCGACGACATAGCAGTTGGTGGGCATGGGGCCGATTTCAAAGCAGGTGACGCGCATGGGACAAACTCCTCAGGCAGGGCGGAAAGAGGGACGGGAGGGAGGCGGAGCCGGCCGCGGGGACGGCCCGCGATGCAGGCAAGGCCGTCGTCAGGCGCCGGGGACGCGGCCTCTGGCAAGCTTCCAGATCCAGCCGCAGGATTCGGGCGCTCTGGCGCAGGCCTCCATCATGCGGGCCGCCTGCACAAGGCCGCTGCGGCCGGAAAGCAGGCCCCCTTCGGCAAAGCCCATGCAGGGGGCCGAGCGCTCCAGCAGGGCGTAGAGCAGGGAGGGCGAGAGCCTGTCGGGATCGATGCCGGCGCCGGTCTCGCAGGAAAGCCTGGTGCAGGCCTCGGCAAGCCACAGCCGGAAGCTCAGGGCCAGGGAATCGGCGGCCGTCGACGGCAGGGGGCTCTGATCGTCGCAGAAGGCTTCGGCAAGGGGATCGGCGTCCACGTCGCGCCAGCCTCCGGCAAAGCAGAGGGCAAGCCGCGCGCCGGCCGTGGCGACGGGGAGCAGCTCGAAAACGTAGGAGGCCAGGGCGGACGACCTTCGCGGCCCGAAGAGCAAAGCCTCGGTGCGGGGCGACGCCTGACTTTCCTGGTAGCGCCAGGGCACGGGAAAGAGGCCCTCTCCGCCCTGCTCCAGCAGGTAGGCGAAGAGCGCGGGACTGAGGGTGTCGACGGCGAAGCGCCCGTCAGCGCGGGACTCTATCCAGAGCTTGAGGCGCAGCACGAGGCGAGTGCGCTCGAGCAGGGGCAGCCTGGTGCCGTCGGAGAGCATGGCCGTCCAGCGCACGGGCGCCACGTTGCGCCAGCCGCCCTGGAAGAGGACGCAGAGCACGGGGGCCACGAGGCCGTCGAAGGCCGATTCGGGCACGAGCTTGAACAGGTGCATGGCCTACCCTCCTGCGCAGCCTTGGCATTCCGCGGCCCCGGCATCGCGCACTTCGCCGGGAATGAAGACGCGACGGCCGTCCCGGCTCTGCCAGTGGCGCTCCATCCAGGCGTTGACGGCCAGGCGCAGGCGCTCCGGCGAGGTGCCGGGTTCGGCCTGGCAGCGGGCCAGCAGCTCAAGGAAGGCATTGGCCTCGAGGTGGGAGAAGACGCCGGCCTCAAGCCTGGCCAGCAGGCTGGGCGGGGCGTCCGCTCCCTCGCCTGCCATGGGCTCGGCCTGGCGCATGAGCTCGTAAACGTGGCGCAGCAGCTTCTGGCGCCTGGCCAGATCCCGTTCGCGGGAGGCCTGGGCGAGGCCTGCCGCAATCTCCAGGCGCAGGGCTTCGCGGGCGCGGGCATCGGTCAGGGCGGCCATCAGAAGAACCTCCCGCCGAAGAGGCCGCCCGAACGCCGCTCCAGCACGGCGCTGGCGCGCCTGGATGCCTTCTCGAGCCTCGGGCGGAATTCCTCGAGCCTGCCCTGGCGCGAGGCAGCCCTGATGGCGTAGTCGAGAATCTCCAGCATGGTGCCGGGGTCGTCGTCGAAGCGTCCCTGGTTGATGTCCTCCACGCCCTGCATGTAGCTTGGCAGACTCCGCCTTGGATCGGGACGCTGTCCGATGCGGGAGGCCATGCGCGGATCCTGTCCGGCGGCCCGGCCTTCCCAGCCGGACTGGGGGCCTTCCGGCTCCTGGCGCATGAGCAGGGCAAGGCGCCTGGCCGCGCGCCGGATCTCTGGCTCGAAGTGCTCGGCGAGCCCTTCCTGCTCGAGGCGCGCGGCAGCCTGGCGGAGCAGGTCCAGGGCGCCCTGGGGATCGCTGTCGAAGCGGCCCTGGCTGATGTCCTTGACGGCCTGCACGCAGGCCTGCCACGTGGGGTGCTGCCGGGTCTTGTGCATGCCCCGCACGGGGCCGGCATGGCGCGCATGGGGAGCCTGCCTGCGCGGAGCGTCCGCATCGGCCTGGCCGGCAGGCTGCCCAGATGCAGATTGTCCGGGTGCAGATTGTCCGGGCGCAGGCTCAGCCGGCCGCTCCTGGCCGCGATGCCCGCGCTGCACGGCCTCAGGCCTGGCCGCATCCTGGCTGGGTCTCTCTTGACTGGGTCTAGCCTGGCTGGGCCTGGCCTGGCTGGCAGCCGCCTGTCCGGCGGCTTCGACTGCCGGCGCTCTGCGCTCCGCCTCGGCAACGAAGTCCTCGTCCGGCGTCTCGTCGCAGAAAATGTCCTGCTTCAGCTCCTCGGCCGTTTCGGCCTCGGCGGGATCGCGGTCCGCCGCACGGCCGGCATGCACGCAGCGCGAGGAAAGGAGCCGGTTGAGGTGCTCGGAGGCGGCCTCCAGGCGGGCCTGGAACTCCTCCTCCCTGCCGTCGCGGCGGGCCTCGAGGATGGCGTTGCTCAGGATGGCGTAGATGTCGTCCACGCGGCCGTCGTACTCGCCCCTGGCAACGGCGTCCACTTCGCGCATGTAGCGGGGGCTTCCTTCGCTGGCAGAGGCTCCCTCTTCCCTGGCAAAGCCGCCTTCGCCGTGCACCCGGTTGAGGAGACTGGCGATGTGGGCCGATGCCCGCTTGAAATAGCGCTCCCAGCGCTCGGGGCCGTCGGCCGCTATGGCCTCCTCGCGCAGCTGGCGGAAGCGCTGGCTTAAACTGCGCACGTCGGCTTGGGCGTCGCCGGTGTCGAGCCGGCCTTCGGCAAGCCGCACCAGTTCCTGAATGCAGGCCGGCAGCGCTTCGAAGGGCGGCTCCTCAAAGGGCGTTTCATCCTCCGCGGCATCGGCAGGCGCAGCCGTGCCGCCAGCGTGCACGACCGGAATGTCCACCCCGCCCGAAGCGCAGGTGCCAGCCGGCGTGACCGTGAAGGTGGCCGCCCCGCTTTCGGGAGCCTTCTTCGGCTCCGCTTCCGCCTGCGGCTGCTTCGCCTCGCCGGCGCCGGCCGCGCCTCGCGCAAGCAGGGCCGTGAAGTGGTCTGAGGCGGCCTCCACAAGCCGCTTGTCCTCGGGGCTTGCCGCCCCTTCCTCGTCCGCGCAGGCCATGGCACGCTCGAGCAGGTCAAGCAGTCCTGCGCGGTCCGCGTCCATGCTGCCCTCGACAATGGCCCGGCAGGCGGAACGCCAGTCGAAGGGTTCTGGCTGGGCTGCTGCCAGGTCTGGGGCCGCATCGGGAGCGGCGTCGTCCGGGACAGCCTCTTCAGGGCCAGCTGATGCAGGCCCAGCCTTCAGCTCGGCCTCCGAGGCCGCAGGTTCGGATTGATCCTCTCTCTCGCCGCTTCCGCCAGCAGGGGCTGCGCCTTCCGCAGCCGCGGCAGTAGGGGCAGACGGGTCTGCGCTGCCAGCAGGTTCAGACGGGATTTCCTGGCAAGCCCCATCAGACGCAGGCGCAGCTGCCCCTGCAGGCATCCCGGCGCCGAGGGCAAGGGCGTCCAGGCATTCCTTCAGGCAGGAGCTGACGTCCCGCGCGCGCTCGAGCACGAAGCGGGCCGCTCCCGTGTACAGGGCCTCCTGGCCGGCTCCGGGCTCGGCGTCAAGAAAGGCTTCGACAAGGGGGGCCTGGCCGGCGAAAAGGCTGGCAATCTCCCGCTTGAGGAGGGCCGTCTCCTCCTGTTCCAGGTTCCCTGCTGCAGAAGGGTTCTCGGGGGCTTCGCCCGCGCGTGCGGAAAACGTGGACATGGCGTCACACTCCAGATGTTTGAGGAAAGGATTCACGATGCGCCGGACGGGCGCCAGTCCGCCGGCACCCCCTTATAGTAAGGCCTGCTTTGGCCAAGGCTAGTGCACCGGGTGCAAAAACCCCAGCACGGCCAGCCTGGCCCAGGGAAGCGGCACGTCCAAAGTGTCGCAGATCCGGGCGCAATTTCAAGCCCGTGCGGGAGGGGGCGTGGAGGAAGGGGGCGTGGACAAAGGCCTTGTCCAGCCATGGGGATAGCGCAGCCCGAGTCCTAAGCCTTCCGCCACAGCCTGCGCCTTTCACGTCGATGGCCTGTACGGGCTCTGCGGCCGCAAGGACCTTGCGCCCCTCCCTGGCTTCAGCGCAGATCTGGCGCAGCGCCGCCTGCGTCTTGCGGCAGTGCCGGGATCGTCGCCTCGCGCCTTGACCAGAGCATGCTTTTCGCCCATTGAGAATGAAGTCCCGGCGAGGATCAGCCGCCGCGCCGGCCTGGCTGCGCGCATGCACCGCAAGCCGGCCCCGGACGGGAGACAAGCAAGGAGGAACGCCATGAGCCGAATCGCCGTGCTGGTCGGAAGCCCCCGCAAGGGCGGCAACACGGATCTGCTGGCCCGCGCCTTTGCCGAGGGCGCAGGCCTCCGCCACCAGGTCAGCATGCTCTCCGTGGCCGGCCTCGACATCCATCCCTGCAGAGGCTGCAACGCCTGCTATGCCAGCGAGGGAAACCGCTGCATCCAGCAGGACGGCATGGACCAGGTCTACGAGCTCCTGCACCAGACGGACATTCTGGTCTGCGCCTCGCCCGTCTACTTCTACGGCATCAGCGCCCAGCTCAAGACCCTGATCGACAGGCTCCACGCGCCCCTGCGCGACCAGTTCCCCATCCGGAAGCTGGGACTCATCCTCGTCGGCGCGGCTCGGCTGCCGGAGCTCTTCGACCCCATCCTCCTGCAGTACCGCATGCTGCTCGAGTTCTTCCAGCTCGAGGACGGCGGCACGGTGCTCGTCCGGGGCTGCAGGGACAAAGGGGACGTTTGCCGGACGGACGGCCTCAGGCAGGCCAGGGAGCTTGGCTTGCGCATCGGCTAGCACAGTCTTGCGAAGGTCCCCTTTCCACGCAAACTTGTTCATCGCGACGCTGTCGCAACGCTATCGCGACACGGGTCCAAGGAGGAAGCCATGCCCAGCGCACGCCTCCATCAGATCAGGATAGACTTCAGCGTGACGCCCGAGGTGAAGCGCTTCGTCTACGCCTACCTCATCGAAGCCAAGGGGCTCTACCTCGTCGATGCCGGCGTGGCGGGCAGCGAAACGCAGATCCTCGGCCATGTCCAGGAGATAGGCCGCTCGCCCTCGGAGCTCAGGGGCATCTTCCTCACCCATGCCCATCCCGACCACATCGGCACGGCCGCCTGGTTCCGGGAGCGCTTCGGCTGTTCTGTCTATGCCAGCGCCGGCGAGAAGCCCTGGATCGAGGACATCGACAGGCAGTTCCGGGAGCGGCCCATTCCCAACTTTTACGGCCTGGCCGGCCGTTCCTGCCCCGTGGACGTCTGCCTTGCGGACGGCGACTGCATCGCGCCTGAACCAGAACTTGAACTCATTGCCATCGCCACGCCCGGCCATTCCCCGGGCCACATGGCCTACCGGACAGGCCAGGCGCTCTTCATCGGGGACGCCGTGCCGGTCAAGGGCGACATCCCCATCTTCACCGACGAGCAGGCCACGCGAAAGACGCTTGCGCGGCTTGCCCGCCTTATGCGCGAAGACGGCATTGCGACCTGCTATCCAGCCTGGGACAGGACCTATGATGCCTGCGCCATGCAGGCCAAGCTGCAGGAGGCTGAGGCGGTTATGGACCAGCTGAAGGAAGCGGTCCTGCAGCTGGACGAGGGAAGCGGCCTGCCCCTGCCCGTCGGCAGGGTCTGCGCACGTCTCGGCATGCCGGCGCTGGCGGCCAATCCCCTCTTTGCCCGAACCGTAGACTGCCTCAGAAAGCGCCCCTAAGCCCGCTTCGCGCCCAGCTCGGCGCGACGTCGGCAAGGCCGTCTTGCAGGAGCGGACGTGGGTCTGGCGACGCATCGAAGCAGAATCGAGGAGAGGCATGCCGGGCTGGACCTCCTGCAGGCAGGCAAAGCCGGCATCAAGCCCCGTGCCGCCAGCTTGCCCTCCGCACCGCGCCTTGCCGGCCTCGCGTCCGCCTCGCCCCGCCAGCAGCCTCGCAAGCCTAGCCTGGCACGGCTTGTCCCCTGGCGCGCAAGAGCGTAGAGCTTGTGCCACAACATGCTATCGGGAGGAATCATGGCAGAAACGCAATCCAAGCGCGAAATGCTCGCCAGCCGACTCGGCTTCCTGCTCATCTCGGCAGGCTGCGCCGTCGGCCTCGGCAACGTGTGGCGCTTCCCCTTCATCACCGGCGAGTACGGCGGCGCCTGCTTCCTGCTCGTCTTCGTCGTGTGCCAGCTCATGGTCATGCCCGTCATGATCGCGGAGTTCGCCATAGGAAGGGCGTCAAGGCGCACCCTTGGCCTGGCGCTCAAGACGCTGGAGCCCAAGGGCACCTGGTGGCACCGCTTCGGATGGATTGCCATCGTGGGCAGCTACATCTTGCTCATGTTCTACACCACGGTCTGCGGCTGGATGCTCATCTACTGTGTCCACATGCTCCAGGGCACCTTCCACGGCATGCCGCCCGCCGAGGTGGGCAAGTTCTTCGGCGGCATGCTGGGCTCGCCCTCCCTGCAGATCACCGGCATGACGGCCTCGGTGCTCGTGGGCGCCCTGGTCTGCGCCTCAGGTCTGCAGAACGGCGTCGAGCGCGTGGTCAAAGTCATGATGGCTGGCCTCTTCCTCATCCTCATCGCCCTAGTGATCCATTCCGTCTCGCTGCCAGGCGCGACAGAAGGCCTCAAGTTCTACCTCATGCCCGACGTGGAGCGCTTCCAGAAGGTGGGCTTCCTGCCCATTGCCAGCGCGGCCCTCAACCAGGCCTTCTTCACGCTCTCCATCGGCATAGGTTCCATGTGCATCTTCGGCAGCTACCTCACCAAGGACCATAGCCTCACCGGCGAAGTCTGCCTCATCACGGGCATGGACTTCCTGGTCGCCATGCTGGCCGGCTGCATCATCTTCCCAGCCTGCTTCGCCTTCGGCGTGACGCCCAACGCCGGTCCAGGCCTCGTCTTTGTGACCCTGCCCAACGTCTTCTCCTCCATGGACGGCGGCCGCGTCTGGGGCGCCCTCTTCTTCGTCTTCCTCAGCTTCGCGGCCCTCACCACGGTCATCGCTGTCTTCGAGAACATGGTCGCCTGCCTCATGGACATGCTGCACATGCCCAGGAGGCGCGCCGTGTTCATCAACGCCGTGCTCCTGTGGGTGCTCTCCCTTCCCTGCGCCCTCGGCTTCAACCTGCTCTCGGGCTTCGAGCCCATGGGCAAGGGGTCGAGCTTCCTCGACCTCGAGGACTTCATCGTAAGCAACAACCTCCTGCCCCTGGGCTCGCTCATGATGGTGCTCTTCTGCACCATGCACGCCGGCTGGGGCTGGGACAAGTTCGCCCAAGAGGCGGACATGGGATCGGGCCTGCGCCTCTCCAGGCACCCCGCCCTGCGCTTCTACCTGCGCTGGATCCTGCCTGCCGTCATCCTGGTCCTCTTCGTCACGGGCTACGTCGACAAGTTCGGCGGATAGCCGCGCATTGGCATCCATTGCTTCCGCCGGAAGGGCCTGCCCCTTCCGGCGGCTTTGTTCTGTCCGCCCCGCACGGCCCTGCCATCCGCTGCCAGCCGCGAAAGGGGCTGCCTTGCCGGCACGGCCTCCCCTCGCCTCATGCTGGCCTCTCTATTCACCGCACTGCCTGCCTCCCTGCCCGCCTCCCCGCCGGCTCCGCAAGCGAAACCTGCGCGACACTGCGCTGCAAGGGGCCTTTTGCTACCGAAAGCGGTCGCAAACCCTAGGCAAACACCATGAAAAAGCTTAGCATTGAGTCAGCAACGCAATGCAAGGAGCCTTTTGCCATGGCAGAAAACGTCCCCAATGCCACTGCGGTCGACAAGGCGCTCACCGCCTACGAGCTGCTGCTCTTCTCCAAGGAGGAGCACAGCGCCCAGGAACTCTCGGAGCTGCTCAAGTGCTCGAAGTCCACCGTGTCCCGGGTGCTCAAGCAGATTGAAAGCCGTCCCGGCGTGCTTCTGCGGCGCCGCATCGACAAGGGCCGCGAGCTCTACTCCCTGTCCATGCCCGGCAAAACCCCGAGGACGAGCTGCACGCCGAGGGAAGTGGACAGCCTCAAGCGGGCCGTGACTCTGGCCTCCGGCAAGCTCGGCGTGGATCGCACCATGCGCTGCCGCATGGTGCTCGACCGCATGCGCCTCATGTGCGAAAGCCTCGTGCGCGAGGACATGTCCGAACCTGCCCTCTTCAGGGAGTGGCGCGACTACTCCTCGCAGGCCGAGGTGGCGAGGACCATCGCCGAAGCGCGGCGCACGGGCCATGTCTGCACCATAGAGCACAAGCGCGACGGCCGCGTGCGCGTCTGGGACATTGCGCCGACGCGCCTCATCTGCGGCGACAGCGTGCTCTACGTGGAGGCCGTGCTGGCAAGCGACGCGCGCAGGTTCGCCGAAGCGGTCCAGGAGGCGTCCCGCAGGGCCACGGAGAAGGCGGCAGAAGAGGACACTGAGGACGAGCTGCAGGTCGAGCCCCCCAAGCGCTACCTCTTTGCCATCGACAGCATAGCCAGCGCCACGCTCTCGGATGCGGGCTACTATCCGCCCGACGGACCCGAAGGCGAATTCCCTTGCAGCTTCCTGCACGGCGGGGCCTGCGAGGCCAAAATCCGCCTCTCCGCCAAGGCCGCGGCCTGGCTGAAGAACAGGGTGATCAGCCCTGACCAGAAGGTGGAGCCCCAGTCCAACGGCTCGGTCATCCTGAGCTTTTCTGCCTGCAGCGAAACCGAGGTCGTCAGCTGGGCGCTCGGCCTTGGCGCCAACGCCGAGATTCTGGAGCCCCCGTCGCTGCGAGCCCGCATGGCTGAGGAAGCCAGGTGCCTGCTCAAGATGCACGAAGACTAGCCGCACGAGCCGGCAGCCCCCTTTTTTTCCAAGCCCCCGGGCAGCAGCACAAGGCGACCCGGGGGCTTGCCGTTGGCAGGGCAGCTCGCCAGACGGCTGGGCGCGGGCCGTGCAGGCCATGCCATGGCAACCTGAAGGTGCATGCTGGCGACGTGGCACCACCGTCAGCTGACGCCGCTGGCTGCGCCAGCCGTTGCAGCGGTCAGAACAGGGGTCCAGCCAAAATGCAGGCAAGGCGTTGGGCCTAGCATCGGGCCAGCACGGTGCAGCCGGCAAGGGCAAGGCCTCTGCGCAGGCGCCAGTCCGGCCACGCGAACGCCTCCCGCAAGACGGTCCAGCGCCCGGCGGCAGGCCCAAAGCCGGTCGTAAAGCTGACCCAGAAGGCAGGTTCAGGAGGCAGGTCATGAGGAAACGGGCGGGCCAGTTCAGACCAGATCTGGACAGGCGCCGGAATCGCCCGCAGCCTGCATCCCGCGGCCTGCAGGGAAGCGACGCCGGCACGCCGCAGGCCAGGTCTTCAGGCTGGCGGTCCCCACGGCATGGAGCCTGCCAACGCTTCACGCCCTGCCGAAGCGCTCTGCGTAGGCGAGGAACTTGTCGGCCAGCACGGCCTGCGCCATGCCGCCGCGCCTGCCGGCGCTGCAGTCGATGCTGCCCTGCAGGCGCAGGGGCTCGCTGCGGGAAGCCCGGGCGCTTTCGCGCTCGAAGGCATCGCGCAGCCTTGCGAAAGACTCCTCCACCTCTGGGTAGCTGTTGTCTTCGCGCCAGGGAAGGCGGAGGCTCTGCGGCCAGAGCTTGCCCTTGTGGGAGACGATTTCGAGCTCGTAGGTGGGCCGGCCGCTGGAGCTGTAGCCTGCGGCGCGCTCGTGCTGGCCCGGATAGCAGAACTCGGCGAAGGACTCCTCGGGCTTGGGGATGGTGGACGAGATGCGGATGGGCGGAATGGCCATCTCGCGCTCCCAGGGCTCGACGGCAAAGGAGTAGGTGAGCATGGGGCGCAAGTTGCCCCGTTTTTTCACGATTTCCCAGTGGATCTGCATAGGATGCGTCCCCTTTGGCAAGGCTCAGGCACCGGTTCCGGCCGGCCAGGGTTGAAGGACAGGATGAAGGGTGAAGGTCAGCAACAGGAATAGGATAAAGGACAGAAAGCGGCACGGGATGCCGGCGTGAGCGAGGCGCCCGTGCCAGGACAGCGCCCTTGCCGGTTCAGATCGAAAGCAGGACGACCTCGCCGAAGGGCGGAGGCGCATCCGGCCTGCGCGTGGCGCACCACAGCACGGGATAGTCCGGCTCCTCGGGGAAGGCATCGCACTCGAAGTCCGTAAACCAGACCAGGCAGGCCGGGTGCACGCCAAGGCGCTCGAGCTCCGGAGGAACGGGCCTGTAGTCAGTTCCGCCCCCGCCTCTGGGCGAGAGCTTGAGCGGCCGGTCGATGCGCGTGAAGCGCTCGTGACCCGCCACCCAGGCGTCGTGGTAGACGACCCAGAGCTCGGTGTCGAAGTGGTCCAGAATGCCGGCAAGCTCTTCGCAGAAAACTGCCAGCGTCGCGGCGTCGATGGAGCCGGAGCAGTCCACGGCAAGGGCGATGCCCGCAAGCTTCTGCTCGCGGCGCGAGGGCAGGTAGAGCTCCTGCCAGAGATAGCGCCGGTTGGGCACGGTCCAAGTGTAGTCGGCATCGCTCACGTCTTCGATGAAGCGGCGAAGCGCCTCCCGCCAGTCCAGCTTGGGACGCACTCCGCCCTCGACGGCGCGCCGCAAGCCCTGGGGGAGGCCGGCGGCGCCTGGCGCCGACTGGAGGGAGAGGGAAATGGCGATGTCGGCCTCCCGCTCCGCACGGCGTCTGGCGTCCTGGGAGGCCTTTTCCAGCAGCAGAGGATGGTCGCGCACTTCGCCGGCAAAGCGGGAGGCTTCGGCAGACCGGCGTCCATTCGGGGCATCTGCCGAGGCTTTCTGGGGAACGGCTTTGGAGCTTGCCTCGACGTCTTCTTCGCCGGCCTCGCCCGACGTGGCTTCGGGCTTGCTCTGCGCAGGCGCCAGGACGCCTTCCTCCCCGCCGAGCCCAAGGGCGCCGGAGCTTTCCAGTGTCTTCCCCCTGGCCTTGGCGTCGCGGGCGCCGCCATGGGGCCTGCCCTCCTGCAGGCGCTTCATCTCCTCGTACACGGCATCAACGCTCATGCCGGCGTACTCGTCATCCACGCGCCACGAGGAGGGGATGGCAAAGCCGGCCTCGCGCAGAAGGTGATTCACGGCCGCATCGCAGGCCTGGTTCCAGAGCCGCTCGTCGCGCCCCTGGCGGCGCAGGTTGTGCTTGAGGGCAAGATGCAGGGCCTCGTGGGCCTGGGCGCTCGCGAGATGGCCCTCTTCCTGGCTGGCAGCGTAGACTGGGTTGAAGCCCAGCGTCCTGCCGTCGGTCCAGACGTCGCGGCAGGCGGGATCGGCCTTGAGCTCAAGGCGGAGCAGGAGGCTGCCAAAGAAGGGCTGCGCAAGCACCAGCTCCGAGCGGGCCCGGCGCATGCGCCTGAGCGCCTCCCTGGCCAGATCGCCCTCAGCCCCCGCAGCCCTGGCTGCCTCGCCGCCGCAACCGGCGACGCTTGCGGAGCTGCCGGAACTGGCGGAACTGGCCACAGGCGCCTGCTGCCTTTCGTCGCGTGAGGCCGGCATCAGAGCAGCACCTCGGCGTTGGCCTGCGCCCAGCGGGCAAAGCCCTCCGTCTTGACGAAATCCCGCTCGCGGCACACGCAGCCCCGCATGAGCAGCACGCCAAATTCTGGAGGAAGGCGCAGGGCAAAACGCCCCAGGGCATCGGCGCAGTCAGTGCAGGCCCTGGATGCCAGGGCCTCGCACAGGGCGTAGAGCACGGCAGGCTCCTGGCTCACGCTGACGCCCTCGGGATCGGCCAGCACATCGTCAAGACCTGGCAGATCCCGCCAGATCCTGAGATACCCCGTGAACTCAGCGGCTGCGGCCATGCCCACGGCGCCTATCCAGAGCTCGTCTTCGATCTCCCTGGCCGGCGAGGCGGAAAGCATGCGGGAGACAAACGCCCAGGCCCTCGGCGAGGCAAAGGTTCTGTCCGGGGACTGGGGATCGAAGGTGTGCAGAAGCGCGGGCCGGAAGCGCAGGAAGCTCGCGACCTCGGGGCGTATGCCGTGCTTCGCCGCCCAGGCGAGCCAGTCGTCGAGGTCGGCTTCGAATTCCAGATGCACCATGCGGTTGGCCAGCGCCGTCGGCATGCGGTGGACCACGGAGCGGTCCTTTTCGCGGTTGCCGGCAGCCACCACGCTCCAGCCTGAGGGCAGCTCGTACTCGCCGATGCGGCGGTCCAGAATGAGCTGGTAGCAGGCTGCCTGCACCAGCGGCGGCGCCGCGTTGAGCTCGTCCAGAAAGACCACGCCGCGGCTGAGGCTTCCCTCGGGGGGCAGGAAGGCCGGCGGACACCACTGGGCAAGGCCCTTGTCCGTCACCCGGGGCAGGCCCCGCAGGTCGACGGGGTCGAGCAGCACGGCGCGCACGTCGCACAGTTCCATGCCGCGCTCCCTGGCGACTTCGGCCACGACCTGGCTCTTGCCCACGCCAGGCGGTCCCCACAGAAAGACCGGCTGCTGGATGTCGAGCAGAAGATGCAGGGCCTTGACGATGTCCGACGGCTTCATGGGCGCCCTCCTTGGCGTTGCGCTGGCAGTAGCTGAGATAGGGGCTTATATCAACATTGAATTTCAATGTCAATTTCGTCTACAAATCTCAAGCCTCCGCGCCAAGGCCTGGCGCGGACAGAACGTCGGAGCATATGGCCTGCGGGCATAGCCGCCTGCCGGCGAGACTGCCAGAAGCAGCAGGGGGATGCCTGCCTCAAGCTCTGCCTGAAGATCGGTCGGGAGTTCTGCATCCTGGACAGGACTATGCCCCTCAGGGACAGAACCTTGCGTCAGAGGCCTGCCCTGCCGGCGAGACGGGGAGTGCGCACGCCGTCCGCTCCCGCAGCCTCACCCGCGAGGCAGGAAGCGCTTCGTCCGGCCCATGGGCCAGTCAAGGGCATGCAACCGGCGAATGCCGTCGTCGGCTTCAAGGTCATCGTCCAGGGAGAACAGGTACTTGGGATAGTGTTCGGCAAGGCGACGAAAGGGAGCACGCCCGCGCTCAAGCATCTTGGCGTCACGCACTGTCTTGGCAGCCAGAACAGAGACGATACTGTCTTGAATTCGGGCCACGAAGTCTAGTTCCGCCTCGTCAAGCTTGCCGACGTAGACTTCACATCTCGCCTGAGCAGCTCCAGATAGATGATGTTCTCCAGCTCATGCTCCACATCCACCCCGGCTGCTTCATGTTGCGCTGAAACTCATCCACTGGATACAATTTTGTCGTGATAATATCAATAATTTGATGCCTAGTCCTGCTTATAGGAAAAATCTCCAACAAAGTTGATTCGTTGTATAATTTTTGGATCGCAATCCCAAAAGACACGTGTGACAACGTGTTGAGATTGCATTCCCAAAAGTTTGAAAGCGCTGCCCGAACCAGCCACCTGGGCACGTCGCGCGTCGTCTTCTGCTGAACGCGGCGCCTTCCTGTCTCGGCAAGGCACGCGTCAGCTTGCCGGAACCGCAAGCGCGGCGACGCTACAGCTCAAAGAGGGTAATCTGCCTCGTCCGCTTCCGGCTGCTCTGGATGCGGCGAGCCAGCTCGGGGATGGCCATGATGGCATCGAGGGCGCGGGCAAAGGAGCGCTTGTCCATGATGTCCCACCAGTGCTCGGCGTGGGGCAGGCTCTTCCCGCAGTAGGCAAAGAGCCAGGCGAGGGAGGGGCTGCGAAAGGCGGGAATCCTGTTGAACATGCCGTGCACGGGACGCATGGGCAGGGCTTCGGCCAGCGCCCTGCGCACGGCTGCCGGCACGTCGAGCGAGGCCTCCAGGCTGTCGAACAGCATGTCCGCCATGTCGAGGGCGTCCGGATGCGCCTGCCAGGTCATGGCAAAGTCCTTGCGGAGGCTCGCAAAGGCGGACTGGTCCTCTGCCAGGGCAAGATTGAAGAAGTCCCGCTTGAAGCGGGCGCGCTCCTCGCCCGGCCTGAGCCGCGGCAGCACGGCCCGCGCGGCCTGAGCGATTCCGCAGACGAGGCGGCTTTTCGGGAACTCCTGCCCGAAGGCCTCCAGCCACAGCGTTTCGTCCTCGAAGTAGAGCTGGCCCGAGAACATGTCGAAGGTCGCGAAGAGCAGGTCGCGCACGCCGCGGGCCTTCATGTCGCCAAGGATGGCTTCGTGCACGCCGTCGCAGGCGCCTTCGCCGGCCCAGAGGCCGAGCAGCTCAGGCACAAGCCCAGAATCCAGGCCCACGGCGCAGAAGAGCGTGAAGACGTGGCGCTTCCAGCCGCCTGCCTGGAGGCGCAGCTGCTTGGGTGCGCATATCCAGACCAGAGGCCACTGGGCCTTGAGCGGACGCTCCAGAAAGGCCTTGAAGCCGCCGAGCAGGTCGGCCACGGTCCGCTCGCAGGCGGAGGGCGTGAGCCTGAGCCCGCACTCCGCATGCAGGGCGTCGAGAGCTTCGCGGGAGAGCTCTCTGGCCGCCCAGTGCTTGAAGGCCAAGTGCTCGCGCAGGGCCCGCTCCGAAACATCGGGCTGAGCGAGCGCGCTTTCCTTCTTGCGGACAAGGCGGGCCATCTCTGTCTGGCAGCGCTCGCGCAGCGACTGGAGGCGTGCGCGCAGGCGGATGAGCGCCATGCCGTCCTCGTTCGCTCTCCCGCCGGCAACCTTCGGGAACAGCTCGGCAAGCTCCGCATAGAGGTGCCTGATCCGGGCCGAAGCGCAGGGATGCTCGAGGAAAGGCGCAACGACGCGCTCCAGCTCGGCAAGCTGGTCTGCCGTCTGCTTCCAGGGGTCTTCCTTGTCCATAGGCATGTCCTTCCAGCGCGGGCCAGGCCCACGGGCCAGGCCTCAGGGCATCATAGGCCGGACGGCGGGAAAAACCAACGGGGCTGCGCGGGCTTCCCCGGGGGCGGGACGCCGCGCTGGCAACGCCAGAAGGGGATGCCTTGCCCGCCCATCTGCCATGTCCGCCAAGATGCCCGACGGTATGCCGGGCACAGCAGCAATCAGGACGAAGTCCCGAGCGAAGCCCGGGACTGCGTCCAGAGCCTTCTCAGTCGTTGCTGTCGGGATGGACGCCCAGGAAGTTTTCGAAGCTGCGTATCGTTGCCAGATAGGGGCTGAAGTCCCCTATCCTGTGGCTTGTGCGGGTCACCGTGCAGTCGGGGAAGATCGCGCGCACCAGCTCCGCATTGCCCTGCAGGAGCTCGTCGGTTTCGGACACGTAGACCTGGACCGGGACGTTGTTCCCTGGATCGGCAACGCGTTCCGGATAGGAGTCCAGCATGCCCTCGGTGAAGTCGTAGGCCTTCTGGGTCACGAAGTTGACGTTCCTGCCGAGGAACTGCCTGAGCTGCCTGCGGGGCTCCACGACGGGGTTGAAGGCAACGCAGGGCGTGAGCATGGCCTGCGACAGCATGAGGGCGTAGAAGCCGCCCATGGAGGTGCCGACAAGCACGTCGAAGCCGTCGCCGTGCGTGTTCACCTGCTGCTTCAGGCTCTCGAAGTTGTCGGCAAACATGCCGTCGGAGCTGTACTCCAGAGGATGGACCTCGACGCCGAGCTGGCGCGCCAGCAGCCTTCCCGAGGAGCTTCCGGCACCCGAATTGAATCCATGGACATAGAATATCATCGCAACGCTCCTTCTCGCTTCACGACTGGCCGCACCCGGCGCGGGACGGCATCCGTGCGACATCTGGGACAGGGAGCCAGCAGGCCACGACGCCTTGCGGAAAGGCTGCTGGAACTGCGTCCTTGCAAAGCAGACGCATCCTGCTCCAAAGGCACCCCGCCGGACAGGCCACCACCGGGGAATAGGCCGACTGTGCCTGCCTTGGATCGGCTTGTCAACGAAGCTGGCGCTGGCAGAATTGCCCCAGCTTTGCATCAAGATGCTCGACAGCGACATGCCCCAGGCATGCCGTCGACTTGACGAGCGAGGGGGAGAAGGCGTCCATGCATGTCTGGGCTGGCGCCTCGCGCCTGCCGGGTCCTCCATAACGTTCCCGAAGGCTGGCAGAAGGGGCCCTGGAGCCCGCTGGCGACGCCCTGGTCCTGCATTTGCCTCTCAAGGGAAAAGGCTATACAGTTCAGCCTCTTCTCGAAACAAGGGACGCTCCCGCCCTGGGGCATGAGAGCGCCTGCAACCCCGGCCTTCCGGCCCTGCGCCGGAGCCCCGGCCCCCAACAGAGGATCCGACCGACATGCTCAACAAAACGCGCCTTCTCACCCCCGGCCCCACCCCCCTGCCCGAACGCGTCCGCCTAGCCCTGGCCAAGGACATGATCCACCACCGCAAGGGCGAGTTCCACAAGATCATGAACCACACCCAGGAGCAGCTGAAGCTGCTCTTCGGCACGACCCAGCCCGTGCTGACGCTTTCCTGCTCCGGTTCCGGCTCCATGACCGCCACCGTCTACAGCCTCTTCAACCCCGGCGACACGGTCATCGTGGTCAATGCCGGCAAGTTCGGCGAGCGCTGGGGCGAGATCGCCAAGATGCGCGGCCTCAAGGTCGCCGAGATCAAGAAGGAATGGGGCACCGCCGTCTCCGCCGAGGAAGTGGCCCATGCCATCCAGGAGAACAAAGACGCCAAGGCCGTGCTCGTGCAGATGTCCGAGACCTCCACGGGCGTTCTGCATCCCATCGAAGCCATCGCGGCCGTCACCCGCGCCACCGACACCCTGCTCGTGGTCGACGGCATCTCGGGCGTGGGCATCTCCCCCTGCCCCATGGACAAGTGGGGCGTGGACTGCCTGCTCACCGGCTCCCAGAAGGGCCTCATGCTGCCCCCCGGCCTCGCCCTCCTCGCCCTCTCCGAGCGCGCCTGGAAGATCTGCGAGAACGTCAAGCCCGGCTGCTTCTACTTCGACCTGCCGGCTGAGCGCAAAAAGATACTCGGCAAGTCCGAGACCCACTTCACCACGCCCGTGAACCTCATCGTCGGCCTCGAGGAAAGCCTCGGCATGCTCCTCGAGAGCGGCCTTGAGACCGTGTACCGCAAGCAGTGGGCCCTCACCCAGTTCTGCCGGCGCTGCGCCGACGCCATGGGCCTCAAGCTCCTCGCCCCCGACAACTACACCTGGGGCATCACCAGCATCCTGCTCCCCGAAGGCGTGGACGGCGTCCAGGTGGTCAAGGACTGCGCCGAGCAGTACGGCATCTACCTCGCCGGCGGCCAGGACCAGCTCAAGGGCCGCATCGTGCGCGTGGGCCACATGGGCTGGGTGGACTGGGGCGACGTGGCGACCGCCATGTACGCCCTGAACCAGTGCGTCATCGCCCGCGGCGGCTTCTCCGGCTGCCACGACTTCCTCGAGCAGGGCCTGGCGACTTACAGAAAGGCCCTCCAGGGCAAGCCCGGCGAGCCCGTCGACGAGGTGCACGACTAGCCGGAAGGCTTTCTCCAGATCCGTCATAGACGTTGACGCCCTCGCACGAGCCACAGGCCTTGCGGGGGCGTTTTCATCTTATACTGTCAAAATTAACGATATATTGCATTGCAGTATAAAACAATACTTCACACTTATCATTGATTATTATCTAAAGATTGATTCTGTTATACCCTGTTACTTCGCCAGCTATCGCTCAATGCTCATCCTTGAGAGATAAATCCACCTGGAAGAAGGAGAGGAGATCCTTCGGCAGTCCGCGGCACTCCTGCCCGAGTCTGGCGCCTTGGTCCGCATCGGTCTCGGCAACTGCGACGTTGCCGTTCCGATCCTCCTTCTCCTCGAAAGCATCCTTGGAAAAGTCCGGACAGCCGAGCAGGATCTCCTGCTTCTGGGCTCTGGCGAGCACTGTCTCGTACTGGAAGGTGTCGTAGCCGTGCACAGGAAGGGCACACCCGAGGCGATGACGCGCTCCGTTCCCGTGCTCCGCAAGGCAAGGGAGCCGACCCTGTCCACGCGGCCTGTGCGCTGCTCGAGCAGAGCGGGATTCCAGGACAGATCGTGGTGGATGACGTACTGGCACGCGAGGTGCACTCTTCGTCGGCGAGCATCTTCGCGAACTTCACGGTCTGCTGCCAGGCTGAGCGGGGCTCAAGGCTTCGGGATGCGAGCAGGTCGACCATGGTCCGGCCGTAGTTCTCCAGGCAGCCCTCCATGCCCTGCATGCGGTCCATGCGCAGCAGGACCTTCCTGAGTCCCCTCGGAACGTCGACGAGGAGCTTGGCCAGCGTGAAGACGCCGGCATCTTCCTGGCTTGCTCCGGACTGGAGCCCCTCGTCGATCTGGGAGGCTTCCGACTCCAGCAGCCTCTGCAACGCATCGTGGAGTTCGCCAGCATTGCCACCGGCATGCCAGATGCTGGGGCCGGAGCAGATGCCGTTGACGAACCTCTCGAGCGTCGCATGGCTGAGTTCCGGCGCCTTTGCCTCCTCTCTCCCCATGGCCTGCTCCTCATGGGCGTCTTCAACGCTTGCGGAGGACTCGGACGGCGCGTTCCAGCGCGTCCGCCCCCAGAGCAGATGACGCAGGGCATCCCTGTGCCTTTCATCGAGCAGCTTCGTGAAGCGACACGCAGGGAAAAGGCGCCTGGCAAGGCTGAGGTCGGCGAGGCGCATCAGACGCCGCTCGGTGAACCTTTCGCCTCCCATCCAGCCCATGGCAACCAGCATGTCCGAACGGATCTGCTCCAGGTCGACGGCCGCAGCGTCAAGCTGGCGACCACGGGCGCAGGCCAGCGAGCGGCTGAGGTAGAAGTCCACGCAGGCGAAGTCCTCAAGCACCCTTGTGCGTATTCTGGAGAGCATCGGCTTGTCGAACCTGAGCTCCTCAAGGATGCGATCGCGAAGCGCCTTCTGGGTTTTGAGCCGGTTGCAGAAGACGAGCGTCTTGCGGTGCTCATGGTAGTTGGCAACGGCGCGGTCGCAGCTTGCCTTGACCTTGGGGTGGATGCCGTTCTTCACAAGGTCCTCCAGGAAGAAGTCGAGGTAGGCCCTGACTTCACCCGTCGCTGCCGGCTGGAGCCGGCCGAGGCCGGCATTGTCCCAGCTTTCCCTGAAGGCTTCGTAGCTCGAGTTGAGGCCACCCAGCAGGTAGACGCTCTCCTTGTCGCTTCCCGTCAGCGCCCGGCTTAAGAGCTGCTGGGCGCGCATGCCCACAAAGGCGACCATGTCCCCGCCCTCGGGCGCCAGACCTTCGGTCTCGTAGACGACGTTCCGGCGCGGCTCTGCCGGCAGGCCGCACCTTTGGTACTGTTCTCCGCAGTGCCAGCCCCGTATCGCCCTGTCGCGGACGTGGCGGATGACCACGTCCCTGAGAGCCGACTCGAAGCCGTCCAGCTTTTCCCTGTAGGCCAGCGCCCTGGCCGCAAAGGCCTGCAGAGCCGACGAGGCAGTGGCGCCGCTGGCAAGCCTCTGCAGGAAGCCCTTGAGCCACGATCGAACGTCCGCTTCCCTGCAGCCATCAGCCTTATCTCTTTCCCTGTCCTGAACCTGCTGCAGGCCCTTTTCCAGTTCGCTGATGTCGTGTGCGGAGAGTTCCTTCCACGAGGCCTCGAAACGCTCGCTGGCCTTGAGCGCGGCATCGGCAGGCCCGCCGGAAGCCATCGCCTTTTCGACCGCCTGCATGGACATGTCGTCCGACTTCTCTCCCTGGCCCTTGCGCTTGAGCCCCGATGCCACGGTGAAGACGTTGCGCAGTTCGCCCTTATCAATCTGGAAGGGCGTGGCCGACATGACAAGACGCCGGGGAATGCGGGGCGCCCAGAGGGAGCGGAACCTGCCGGCGCCGTTGGTCGTTCCGCTCCTCCAGTTGTGCACCTCGTCCACGACGGCAAGACCTATGCCAGCGCGGTCCAGCTGAGCGCCGAGGATGTTTGCGAAGATGGCGTCTTCAAGAAGTCTTGGCGCATGCTTGCGGATAGCCTTCTGCACGCTGTCGTTCAAGGCGACATCAACGGCCTGCTCGAGGCCGTAGAAGTTCGACTTCGTGAAGGGCTCCACGTCGACCAGCCTTGTGCCGTGCTCCACGATGCCGCAGCAGGCCGCGTCGACGAGCCATTTCTCCTTGTCGTGCTTCCCGAAGACAAGGCGACTTGCCACGTACAGGCCAAGGGGACGAGCCCATTTGCTCTCCCGCCCGAGACCGCGCCCGAGCATGCCGGTACTCACAAGCAGCACGTTGGGCTCGAGAGCGTCCTGGAGGCTGGAAAACTCCTTGAAGAAGTCGCGGACATAGCCGTAGATGCCACTCTGGCTGCCACTTTGCGGATCAAGACGCCTGGCAAGGCTGCGGATCCGTTCCTCCTGCCGTGCGTTCAGGCGGTCGAAGTAGATGTTCGCAATGGCCGGCGAGTACCTAGAGCAGAAGCGGTGCCAGTCGGTCTCGCTGACCTCCGTCTGCAGGATGCCGGCCTTGAGGAAGCGCGTCTGCTCCCTTCCTTTTCTGCTGAGATGCCAGTCCTTGAAGCAGCGGGCGAAATGACGCACGTCATTGCCGTTCTCGCGCTCCACGTCAATCTTGAGGTAGTCGTTGAGGCAGAAGAAGAGCTCGGACAGGGTGCCGATGCGGTGGGGACGCAGGGTCTTGCGGCCACCGCCGGCCACGGCGGGGTTCAAGTAGCGCTTGGAGAAGGTCGTGATCTCCTGCTCCCACTTGTCGAGCAGGACGCTGCCCGTGGGGACGACCAGCAGCACCTTGCGGTTGTTCTCCTCGGTCTGGAAGACGTAGTCCGCCATGACGGCAAGGGCCGCATAGGTCTTGCCCATGCCCACCTCGTCGGCCAGCAGGACGGTCTTGAAGCCCTGCTCGAAGCGGTCTGCGATGGCCTTGGCCTCGCGCTGCTGGCGCTGCCAGCTCTTCAGCACGTCGCCTTCGATGTTCCCGGGCGTGGCGAGTATGGCCTCCATGGGACGGCTTCTCATGATCTGGCCTCCTTGCAGCCTTGCTCGATGCCGATGAAGGCGAGGTACTTTGCCAGCACCGGACCCGCCTCCGAAGCCGCGCCGGCGAGCTTTGCTTGGATCTCCTGCGCCACGGCGCCAAGCAGGGCCTGCTCTGCCGGGAAGCCTTCGCACTGCCGGCGCAGCCGGCGGGCGAGCTGGAGCGTCTCGCCCGTCCTGAAGACCCAGACCTCGGTGCCGGCCACCTCCCGGTCGCGGTCGCAATCCACAAGCCGGGACAGCGCCCTGAGAAAGCCCGCAACCAGATGTTCGACGCGATCCGCCGTGCTCTTTCCGCTCTTGAGGATGCCGGCAAGGCGGTCTTCCAGCAGGCTTTCGGCCGAGCCGAAGACCTTGAGCCAGCTCTGCATGGCGACAACGGGGTTCTTCTTCCTGTCAGGCCCAGCGTCCTGCGGGATGGCCCAGTCCTCTAGGCCGCAGCCACCGGGATCGAAGACTTCCAAGCCAGGGGCCTTG
>JAEEPQ010000245.1 GCA_016284885.1 Desulfovibrio sp. | reverse complement strand
GTCCAGCTTGGGACCGCGTCTGAAGGCCCTCTGGCCTGCGGCTCCTCGGAGGTATCCCATGCATGTCGAACTCGTCAGCGGAAGCCCCCGCAGGAACGGCTCCACCAGCGCCGCCCTCAGGGAAGTGGAGAAGATCCTCCAGGAGGAGGGCATCGGCACCCACGTCTTCTGGGTTGGCGCCAAGCCCCTGGCAGGCTGTCTTGGCTGCGGCAAGTGCGCCAGGCTCGGACGCTGCGTCTTCGACGACAGCGTTAACGAGTTCAGGGAGCTTGCACGCCGGGCGGACGGCTTCGTTTTCGGCTCTCCCGTGCACTACGCGGCCGTCTCCGGCGGCATGAAGGCCTTTATGGACAGACTCTTCTTCTCGGAGTTCACGGGCGGCGCCAACCAGGCCTTCCGCCTCAAGCCCGCGGCCGGCATCGCGGCCGCCAGGCGCTCCGGCACCGTATCCGCCTTCTCGCAGCTCAACAAGTACTTCACCATCCAGGAGATGTTCGTGGTCTCGTCGCGCTACTGGAACAACGTCTTCGCCCTTGAGGCGGGCGAAGTGCCCGAAGACGGGGAGGGGCTCATGAACATGCGCGTCCTGGCCCGCAACATGGCCTACTTCCTGCGCTGCCAGGAGGCGGCCCGGAAGGCCGGCGTGCCCCTCCCGAAGACGGAGGATCCCGTCTTCACGAACTTCACCCGCCGGCAGAAGGGCACGGCATGAGCGCCATGCTGTCCGGCATGCCATCAGACAGGGCCGTCACGCCCAGCAAGGCATGTGGACTGGCCGTCTGGCTCATGGGCGGCGAGGCCAGGTTCGTGACGGAGACAGATTTTCTTATGGTCGGAGGCGCGGCCGCATCCTGCTTCTGCGGCCCCCTGCGCGCCCTGCGGGAAAAGACTCGGGAAGAGGCCCCGTCCGTCTAGAGCGCCTGGCCGCCAGCAAAAAAAAAACACAAGGAGAACATGATGCAATACGTGAAACTTGGACGCACCGGCATGGACGTTTCCCGCATCTGCCTCGGATGCATGGGCTTCGGCGCCCCCGGGCCCGAGAACGGCGACTTCCCCTGGGCGAAGGACTTCAATGACGCCAAGCCCATCTTCCGCAAAGCCGTGGAGCTCGGCATCAACTATTTTGACACGGCCAACGTCTACCAGTACGGGACGAGCGAGGAAGTCACCGGCCGCCTCGTGCGCGAGTTCGGCCTTGACCGAGACGGGATCGTGGTGGCCACCAAGGTGCGCTTCGACATGCGCAGGGGCCGCCCCAACGGCGGCGGGCTCTCCCGCAAGAACATCATGGCCGAAATCGACGCCAGCCTGAAGCGCCTCGGCATGGACTACGTGGACCTCTACCAGATCCACCGCCCCGATCTCTCCGTCCCCTTCGAGGAGACGATGGAAGCCCTGCACGACGTGGTGAAGGCCGGCAAGGCCCGCTACATCGGCGCCTCCACCATGTACGCCTGGCAGTTCATGAAGATGCAGCACATAGCCGAAGCGAACGGCTGGACGAAGTTCGTCTCCATGCAGAACCAGTACAGCCTCATGTACCGCGAGGAGGAGCGGGAAATGATCCCCTGCTGCCGCGACCAGGGCGTCGCCCTCGTTCCCTGGAGCCCCCTCGCCGGCGGACGCCTGGCCCATCCGCGGGGCACGGCCACGGCAAGGAACGCCGTCGACCAGATCTCGCCTGCCGTCTGGGACAGGAGCCTTGAACTCGACATCCCCGTCATCGACGGTCTCCAGAAGGCGGCGGCCGAACGGGGCGTCTCCATGGCGCAGGAAGCGCTCGCCTGGATGCTCTCCAAGCCCGGGATTACGGCGCCCATCGTGGGCACGACGGATCCGCGCCACGTGGAGGAGGCTGTCAGGGCGCTCGACATCGTCCTCGACGAAGACGAAATCAAGACGCTGGAAGCTCCGTACAAGCCGCATCCCGTGGCCGACGACCACGGCTTCATGGTCTTCTAGCCTGCCTCCGGCGCGCCTGGCCTCTCCGCTTTCAGGACCAGGCGCCCGGAACTGATTCCGGCCCGGCGAAGACAGACTGCGCAGATCCTGTCGCCTGCGCCGTAGCCGTAGCCCAGCGGCTCGTCACGGACGTCCTGCCGACCGTCTGAAACCGCAAAGAAGGCGTCCCTCTCCCAGCCGGCAGGGACGGCGTGCCTCTTCGAGGCGCTAGGCAGGGAAGGGCGGGATGGAGGAAGCGCTGGGCAGGAACGGGTGAAGGTGGAAGGAGCCCTTGAGCCGAGCGCTTTGACCGAAGGGCTGAGGGGATAGATGGAAGCCCTGCCTGCCAGGGCGCATCCTCAAGCACAAAGAGACGGCCAGTGTCGGCGCCTGTTGCGGCAGAGGCGGAGACGGAAAAATGCAGATCCTCCGTGGAGGCAAGGACTTGCCAACGTCCGCAAGCAGGACTGCTCCCGTTGGAAACTCGAGGGCGCCGACGGCTGTGCAGGGAATGCAGCCCTGGCCGATGCGCTGCAGGCTGTCCAGACAGGACTGGACTGGCTGGCGTCAGGCGACAGCCTGACCGCCCATGGGAGGCGCTGAAGGCCTGACCTCCGCGCGGACCTGTCTGCCGGTCGGCAGCCCATGCATTCTGCCGAGAGCCGCTTCAAGCATTGTCCCATGCATTACAGGCATAGCATGGCATTCAAACAAAGTATTAGCAATATCCCAGCGCATCTTCTACAACCGTGTCCGGACAGGCTCGATCCCGTTCAATGCCACGCAGGCCGGCCTGCAGGCGCAACGGCGCTTCGCCGCGAACGGCATCCCCGCAATTCAGCGCCGGAAAGGAGGGAATCCATGATGAACGCACGCCGTCTTCTGGCCATTCTGCTGACCTTGCTCTGCTTCGCGGCAGGCGGCGCCATGGTATCTGCCTCTGCACCGGACAAGGCATCGCGCGCGGAGCGCGCAAAGGAACTCGCCATGACCAGCGACTGGGACAAGACCTTCGCCCTGAGCGACAAGGTTATCCACCGGAAGGCATCTTTTACCAACCGCTTCGGCATTGCACTGGCCTGCGACGTCTACGAGCCCAAAGGGGCCAGCGGAAAGCTTCCTGCCATCGCCGTAAGCGGCCCCTTCGGCGCCGTCAAGGAGCAGGCTTCGGGCCTCTACGCCCAGGCCATGGCCGAACGGGGCTTTTTCGCCGTCGCCTTCGACCCCTCGTTCACTGGTGAGAGCGGAGGCGAGCCCCGCTTCGTGGCCTCGCCCGACATCAGCA
>JAEEPQ010000041.1 GCA_016284885.1 Desulfovibrio sp. | reverse complement strand
AGCCTTGGCCTTGGCAAGTTCGTCCCAGCGCAAGGAAGGGGGATGGAATGGCCCCCCGAGCAGAAGCAGAAGACCGGCAGGAGGGCAGGGGAAGCTGAAAGCCTTGCCAGCGTCTCGCCACCCTCGAGCTAGCGGAGGCGGTCCGAAGCACAGCCCCGGGCCGTCTTCTCGACCGGCATCGCCGTCTTGCCTTCATGGTCTGCAGGCGCCGTTGTGCGCGTTCCGGCGTCTGGCCACATGGTCCTCGGCCCATGCGTAGAGCCCGTGCCGTATCGGCACGAGGGCCTTGGCCGAATCTGTAAGGGAGTAGTCCACGCGGGGCGGGGTGGAACTGAACTCGGTGCGCGTAACGATGCCGTCGGATTCGAGCTCGCGCAGGCATTTGATCGAACGAAAAATCAGACGAAAAACTTTTCGGTTGCTTTTTCGTGCGAGGCATAGCATTCTCTGGCAACAGAAGGTGGAGTCGAGGAGAAGCCGTCATGAGAGAGTCAAAAGACCTTGAGTTCAAGGAATCAGTTTCAAATACATTTTTGAAGACAGTCAGTGCCTATGCAAATTATGGCACGGGAAAAATTTTGTTTGGTATAGCAGACGATGGTACGGTAAAGGGTCTTGAGAACGTAAATAATGCATGTCTTGATATTGAAAATAGAATTAATAATAGCATAGACCCACTTCCAGAATATACTTTAAGTATTGACAAGAAAAAATCTATTGTTATATTGACCGTTGAAGAAGGTGAGTATAAGCCATATCTATATAATTATAAAGCATATATTAGAAAAGATTCTTCAACAATAGCAGTTGATAGAATTTCTTTATCAAGATTAATCCTAGAAGGACAAAATTTGTCAGTTGAAGAACTTTCGGCATCGCAACAGGATCTAAAATTTTCATTGCTTGAAAGTAAACTTGTGCAGAATATTGGCATAAAATGTCTAAATTTCGACATATTAAAAACATTAGAATTATATACAGATAAGAATGGATTCAACAAGGCTGGCGAATTGCTTGCTGATAAAAATACATACCGTGGTATTGATATTGTTCGTTTTGGAGAAAACATAAGTATTATCAAAGATAGAAATACACTAGATAACATGTCTATATTAGATATGTATGATAAAGCAGTAGATATGTATAGAAGATATTATCAATATGAACAAATTATGAAAAGTGTACGCGTCAATGTTTCGACTATACCTGAAGAAGCCTTTCGCGAAGCCATAGCCAATGCCCTCGTCCACAGGACATGGGACATTGATGCCCCTATTACCGTGTCCATGTTTCCCGATCACATCGACGTCGTGTCTCCCGGAGGGCTGCCGAACGGCGTCGGCGTGGAAGATTATCTTCGTGGAGGACTTTCTCTGCTGAGAAACCGAATCATCGGCGGCGTTTTCTTCCGTCTTCGCCTGATAGAAAAATTTGGCACCGGCATACGGCGCATCAAGGAGGCGTACAGGGGTGGCGGGGTGCAGCCCGTGTTCGGGGCTGGAGAAACATCCATCCGCGTGGTCCTGCCGACAGTGCGGGAGCCTGGCCTGAGTCCCGACGAAGGCAGGGTGCACCAGCTTCTCAAGGAGCGCGCCTTGTCCAGTTCGCAGGTCGTAGAGGCGACAGGTTTTGGCAAGTCCAAGACGGTTGCCATCCTGAACCGGCTGCTCAGGGACGGCCTTGCCGTCAAGTCAGGCAAGGGCAGAGGGGTGAGATACTCTGCCGTCTAGATTTCGCTTCCGCGGGCATGGCGGACGCTCTGCAGGCGGGAGGGCTCTTCTACTGCAGAGTCGAGCGGGCAGGCTACCATGCGAAAGATGCAGTTTCGTGCGCTGGCTGGACGAAAAATCGGTTGAATCATCTTTCGTCTGCATTTTCGTGCGCCCCGCATCGCATCCCGGGCGCTGGGAACGGAGGACATGCGCCTCTGCGCCGTTCTCTGCGGCTCCGACGTTAAACCGGCGCTACTGGAGATCGTCGCGGGGATCTCCTTCAGAACGTTTGCTGCCAAGGATGTCCAGTGCGCTTCGGGCGGGTTTCGCTCTGCGCATGGCCGTGGAGAGGGCGGAGGTGGAGGGCAGGGGGGAAGCGCCTTCAGCATGCCAGGACGGCCGTCTGCCGTCTCGGTAGCGGCGCAGGGTTTGCCCTGGCCAGGACGTCGCAGGCGCGCGCCCAGAGGCTCCAGGGCGGGCCCAGAGGCCCAGTCCACGACGCCGTGCCATAGCGCGCCAGGACGGCCACAGGAGCCCAGGTTCTAAGGTAGCGGGACTCCAGGGAGCCTGCTTCAGATCGAAGGCGCAGGCGGGGGACGGTGGCGGGCCAGTCAGAGGCCCGGGTCGCCGATCCCCGCGCCCATGCCCGGCAGGGGGCGAGCCGGGCGCAGAAAGGCGCGGAGCCTGCGCGCCGCACGGAAAAAAGGAAGGGCCGTGCCATGGAGGTGCGACCCCTGTCCTGAAGATGCGTGGCGGGGAGGGCTACTTCACCTTCATACTGACTTCGGGATTCTCAAAGAAGAGCGGAGCGCCTCCGTTCGCGATGGCAAAGGAGGACGCAACGTTGGATAGCGTGATGTCGACGTTCTTTCCCTTCTTCAGGAACACCGGCTCCAGGAATCTCGGGAAGCCAACGCATGCCTTCTTGTTGACGAAGGATTCGGCAGGATGGAGCTTGAACTCGGCGTCCATGTCGTTCGTGATGCGGCCGGCCGGACGCGCGCGCGACGCGTGGCTCCGGGAAAAAGGCTTTTGCCATCCTTTACCCCAAAACTCACCATGGAGGCGCTGGCTTCCGCCCCCGACCATGAAACCTGGGGCTCTGGAATCATTCAAGACAAGATTACGCTTTTCAGCGACTTTGTTTGATTTCAGGTTGTTAACCGGTTGTTTCATGGGAATGGGGGAGGGAAAGCGAGCTGGTTTGTAGTCGCTTCAGCTGCCAGTCTCGCCTGATGGAAGGGCTTGTCTGCTCATGCCATTGGTTGCCGAACGCCTTAAAAAAGTCTCGGATTTTTGTCTTGCCAAGTGAGCCACTTTATTCTGGACAGTGTCGAAGAATCTAATGCCGGAGGCGCTCTGCCTTGCCGCCGTGCAGTAGGCCGGCCAATCGTCGCCCCCATGGCGGCCATGCGCCGAGGGTGGCTATGAGCTCCGTTGCCGTCCATGCAGCGGAGGCCACAAACTCGACCCGGGTCTAGGTCCGGCGGAGAGGCGGATCAGCGTTGGGTTCCATACGGCGCATGGCCGGCAGGATGCCGTGGTCGGGGCGCCTTGGGCAAGGGGGGTGGCCGATGCGGTGCGCCTGAAGGGGCGCTGGAATAGGCGGGGACGGCGCGCCGTGTGAAGCGCAGGGATGTGCAGGGCGTAAAGCGCTGGGAAGTGCACAGAGGTATGCGTCGCATGAAGCACGAGGATGTGTACGGCGAGGTGCACAGAGAGAGGCGCGAGACATCTTCCGTTGCCCTGCCTGCCCTGTCAGGCCTCCTGCTACCCCTCCTGAGAGCCCTGGTGGCCTGCCGAGGCAGGCGTCATCCGGCTGCCGGCCCAGTCGCGGCAGTGGTCTCTGCATCGAGGGTGCTGCTATGTCAGACCTGTCATATAGCGCGCCTTCTGCGAAGAGGACGCCGGGGAGGCTGCAGCCTGGGCGGGACGCGCCCACAGGTGCTGGGCACAGAGCAGGCTACCGAGGCGCAGGCGGTGCCGACATGGGCGCGTTCAGAGGTGATGTGCCGAGGTGTTCTGCGGTGAGGGCGATGGGGACATGGCGGAGACGGCTTCGCCGAAGCCGGCTAGAAGCCGGACGCGTTCAGATGCCTGTAGGCGTCGCAGCCGTGCTCGTCGCCGCCGTTGCAGGACTTCCTGAACCAGTCCTTCGCGGTCTGCATGTCCTGCGGGACGCCTTTGCCTTCGGCGTAGATTTCGCCCAGGCCGCACTGCGCCCCGGCATGCCCCTGCGCGGCCGCCATCCCGTACCAGCGGCGGGCTTCGGCGTAGTCCTGCGGGACACCATGGCCAGCGAAGAACATCTCGCCAAGGCTGAACTGCGCCTCGGCATTTCCGGCCTCCGCATCCTTTTTCAGGCCCGCGACAAATGAATTGATCAGGTTATCTGCGCATGCATGGCTTGCCGCGCACGTGCATACGCATGCGGAAAGCAGGCATGCCGCCAGGACGGCAGGCGGCGTGAACGGTAGCTTCATGAAGACCTCGCTTCGGCTGGCATGGAGGCCGGCCGAAAGGAATATACTACGCGGAGACGCAGGACGCCAGCCTGCCGGTCGCGGAGTCGCGGAGCCACCGGCGAGGGGCGGGCGGGAAGACGGCGCCTTCTGGTGCGGGAGCGGGGCCGGCGCCGCTGGCGGGACAGACGGCCTTCGAGTCCTTCGAGCACGAGTCGCTAGACGGACGAAGGCAGGGAAAGGCGCCCTTTGTCCCTGCGGCCCGGCAGGCAGGAGAAGTCCACTCAGAGGAGGGGTGCTTTCCCCAGTTTTCCCGCCTAGCCGATGCACGGCAAGCCGTGTCGCTTCATGTTAGTCGGTGCCTATATTTTCGGACACCATGTCTCCCGGCGCCGACGGCCGGAGGAGCGCGGCATCCCGCCGCGCACCGGACAAGCTCTGGCACAGAAGGCAGGTGGACTCGCTGATGGCGTCCCCTGCCTCGTCCTCGACGGGTGGCCGGCCAAATCGCCTCCAAGGCGACCATGCGTCGGCACGCGTCGAGGGCTGTCAGCGGGGATCCGGGCACTGCCGGAAGTGGTTCCTTCGAATGGCAGTTGACACAGGACGCTGGACTGAGCCTTGTCCCTGCAAGGCCGGCTTCCAGTCAGCCGGCAGCCTCTCAGCTAGCATTTCAGCATGTCTTCAAGGAGGCAGCCATGCGGTCCTTCGTTCTGGCCGTGACCACGATTGCCCTTTCAGTCCTGCTGGTAGCAAGCTGCGCCGCGGCCGCCCAGACGCCCGGGGAGACTCTGGGCCAGGCGTCTGCGTGGATCCCCAAAGATGAATTCATCAGGCAGGAAAAGGCCTTCATGGACAGTCTTGTCCTGCTTAAAGTCGTCCCGCCCGACTCCGGCAGGCGCGTCTCCGTCCTGCATGAACTCTACCAGTTCTTCACCGGCCAGCGCGACGCTGGCGGGGGCGGCGCCGTCCTGCGCGAGGGGCCCGGCGAATCGTACAGGGCCCTGGGCGACGTGCATCCGGGAGCGACATTCGCCGCCCTCGGGGAGACGGCGTCCGCCGAGGGCCGGCAGTGGTACCATGTCTTCTATCTCCTTGCGAGGGCGAATGATATCTGCGTTGTCCGCAAGGAGTTGGACGCATGGATCTGCGCGGACTTCGCAAAGGCTTCGGAACTGGAGCCCGACGTCAGGAAGGAAGTCGAGTTCGTGCGGTTCAGCGTCGAGACCAGGAAGCCACGGCCCGTGCCGGTATTTTCCTTCAGGGAGCCGGTTGTTCTGCGAAGCGACTTCGGAGACGGCGTCGCGACCGTGACGGTGCCTGCCGGCACCCCGCTTGCGCTCGCCGGTGCTCCAGAGTGCGGGGACGGCTGCGGGGACAGGCTCTACGTCTCGCTGTGCGAGAACCTCGACTGCGGTCGCTCGCGGGAACTGGGCTTATTGCCCGTGGACGAGCTGGAGGCGCGGTCGGGCTATCTCGTGGCCAGGCCGGAGGACCTTCCCGTCTTTTCCTTCAGCGACCCCGTTTCGCTCCAGCATCGCACGGGGCGGGCGCCGGCCGATGTGCTCGTGCCGGCCGGCACCCGCATGGTTCCTCTTGGCTATTCCCAGTGGGCGAAAAAAGGCGAAGGAATAAAGTTCAGCCTCTTCATTGCCCTGTGGGAGCCTCTCGACGGCGGACGCCTGCGCTGGCTCGGCTACGTGCCGGCGAAAGAGCTGAAGGAGCGCTCCGGCTATCAGGGAGAGCAGGCGCTCCGGAACTGGCTGGCGGCCCTGACGTCTGAAATCTAGGTAGACTGTATTCATGACTTCGGACCGCCAGGCATTCCGAAGCCTCAGCCATCCGCCAGCCAGTCTTGGCTGGCGGATGGAAGCCGCGCTTCACATGCCGAAATGCGTGGGCAGGGGAGCCTGTCCGGAGCCGCCGGGCTCAGCGCATCTGCTGGACTGGAGGCACAGGCTGTCCGGACGCGTGCAGGGGGCGCTCGAAGAGGAGCAGGTAGCCGGCGCCAAAGGTCCAGAGGCCGCAGGTGCAGACGAGGCAGACGAGCTGCAGGACAAGGATGCCCACGTTGGACGTCGAGTGCGGGAGCACCTGGCGGCAGTTCCATCCCTCGGCGTTGTGCTTCCTGACGGCCGCGTCGAGCGCCCGCCGGGGGCTTGTGCACAGCGCGCCGATGATCCCGCCCGACAGGGCGATGCGGACGATCTTGTTCTCCTTGTACATGCTGTTCCTCCTTGCTGGTCTCTGCCCAGCCGGCCGTGCCGGCGGGCAGGTGCGCAGAGTTGAGCATGCTGCAGGCCTTTCCGCAAGGCGGAAACGCAAGGCAGTCCGCAAAGATTATCCCTGGCCGTCTCCCCGGGGGCCGGGATGTCGGTCCTGCTGGTCGCAGGGGGCCTGCGGGGCCAAGCCCCGCCGGGGCTGTCCGCCGGGAGTCTGGGCCGGCTGAGAGGCAGCATGTCTCTGTCTCGAACCGCGTGGGAGCGGGAGGCTCCGGCGCCTGGCCAGCCTGCCGGCATGCCTCACGCGAAACGGTCCATCCAGAGGCGCTTGAGGCAACTCTTCAAAAGGCGCAGGGGGCGGAAGGTTGTGTGCTGGAGGCGGCAGGGGAAGACGAAGCCATCTGCGCTGAAGTCCCTGGGCCGAAGCCTCGGATACTCCGCTTCGCAGCCGCACGCACTGCAGTCGGGATGTCTCCTGCGGATGAAGGCCCGCTGCAGGGGAACGTCTTCGGGTCGCTTTCCCAAGGCAAGGCAGACGGCCTCGTCGAGGGCCACGGGGCTTGCGCCTGCCCCCAGCAGACCCAGCGCATAGGGCCGGCCGCCGGCCGGACCCGTCACGTGCATGGCCTCGACGCCGTCCAGCACGGCCGAGACGGGCGGAAGGTAGTCCATGAGGCTTGCCAGCATGTCGGCGAAGGCGTCCGGGTCCTGTCCTTCCCTGCTGTGGTAGAGCGCCTTGCGCAGGCCGGGCACGAGTCCGTAGAGGTTCTTGCAGGCAAGAGTCAAGAGCATCTGGGAGTGGACCTTGACCCGGCCGACGGACAGGATGGCGTCCGCCTCCTGGGCCTGCCTGGCGAGCATGAGGCTGTTCCCTGAGGGAAGGCTGGCAGGTTCGCCCGGGACAAGGCGCTGGACGGCAAGCCCAAGGGGCCTGAGCGCTTCATCGAGGCCAATGCGTTTGGCAACGCCCAGGGCCGTCCCGAAGCCGGGGGAATCTGCTACCGTGACGCTGGCGCCGCAGGCGTTGAGCCAGTCGCAGACGGCGACGACAACGGCAGGGCTTGTGCAGGCCAGAGGCACGGCGCGCAGGAGGTTGGGCTTCACAAGCACGCGAAGGCAATGGAGATTTCGGTGGCTCCACAAAGAGGCCTCCTCCAGCATCAAGGGGAGCACCTTGCGCGCATCGTCCAGAGACGGACAGCGCTCAAGCACGACACGTGCCTTGCTCATGAACGGCAACCTCCTTGCAGCGCGATGCCAGCTGGCCGTCAGGCGAAAAGCGGGCTGAACGGCAGGCAGAAGCAAAGACCATCGCCAGTGGCAAGCAAGGGCGGCGTCTGCCCCCATCCCCACGTAAAGGGACAGCGCCCGAGGGCTTGCCTGCAGGCTCTTGGCCGGCTTCGTCCAGCTCCCGGGCGCGGGCGCAGGCCTTCCTGGCGCCGCTTCTGCAGGCCCTGCCAAGTCGCGCCTTTGTGGCCCTGCGGTCCTGGGGGACGCACAGGCCTTCATCGTGCATCATGCCCAGGCCGAACAGCGCCCCGGCATTTCCCTGCGCTGCGGCCTTCATCAACCAGTGCTGGATCCTTGTGCAGTCCCTGGAACCGCCCAGGCCTTCGGCTAGCATCCCGCCGAGCCTGCACTGGGCTTCGGCATGCCCCTGCGCGGCATGCTCAAACCAGCTTCGGGCCTGCGTTTCATCTTGCTGGACGGACAGTCCTTCGGCGTACATTTCGCCGAGGCTGAACTGCGCCTCGGCATGTCGCGCCTCAGCGTCCTCCTTCAGGGGCGCGAGAACGTGGACCATGCCGTCACTGGCAATCGCGGGGCTCTCTCCGCACTCTCTCTCACACGGAAAGCAGGATCGCCGGCAGGGCCTCTATCGGGCCGCCAGCGGCTCTGTCCGGATCGGCGCTGGGCCTGCCGAGCGTGTGCAGGCCGCAGAACCAGAAAGGGGCCGTGTCGCCGGCCCGTCCTGCTTTCCGCCGTCCTCAGCCCCGTTGACGGCAAGGCCGTCCCCTGGGGAGCAGAGGACGGCCTCGAGGCGAAATCTCTCCGGTCCGGGGCTATTCGGCGCTGGCCTCAGGCTCCGAGCCCTTGCGGCGGGTCCACAGCTGCATGTCCTGCATCTTCTGCCGGCGCATGCGCTGAATGGACTTGCAGGCGAGAGAGGAGCCCTTCTTCAGGCCCCACTTTGCCTTGTACTCTTCGGGAGTGAGTCCGTGCTGGGCCAGATGACGCTTAGTCAGCATCTTGAACTTCGCACCGCATTCCAGACACACAACGGAGGTCTCGCGCACCGCGTCCTTCGGATTCACGGCGGGCTCCGTTGCGCCCGTCACGGCGTTGCCCTGCAGCTGGCGAATGCCTGCAGCAACTTCCTTGGCGTACGCCACGATTTCCTGCGCCGTCATGGGACGTACGCCAGCCTGAGCGGTAGTGATGGACATTGCCTGCACGAAGGCGTCGTCGTTCTGCTTGTCTGCCATTTTTCTTTTCTCCTTGAGCTGTCAAATCCTGCCCCGGAATGGTGGCAGGCTTCAGGTCTGAATACGCAATGCGTGCAGGATCTTTCAGAGAAAGTCAACAGAAAAAAAGAGGCGAGGATAAAAAAATATGCATTCTCCTGCTTGAGATTCTGCAGAGAGATCGGGATGCATTCGCCATCCTGCAGCCAGACATGGCTGGACTTGCAGTGGGCCATGAAGCGACTCAAGCGTGTCCAATCCGCAAGCAGCGCCCAGCTGGCCCCGATCCGGCAGAGACAGCGACCTGCCAGGCCCGCTTCTGGCTGCTGGCTTGGCAAGGGCGCCCCTTGCGCCAGCGCGCAGAACCGGGCGCCCGGCGGAGGCGCTTGACGCCGGCCGTCCTGCCGTAGCCAGAGGATCCCGCCGGGACGCGGCTTCGACAGGCCTTCCCTTGCAGAAAGCCCAGGAAGGCGCAGGTTCGGCCTGCAGAGGCGGCATTGCTCCATGCCCTGGGACAATTGCCGGAAGACGCGTCCCGAAGCTTCCCTCAGCGCTGGGCCGGGGGCAGTGCGGGCTTGCCGGAGAAGTGCCGGACAATGCCGGAGAAGATAAAGCCGGCAAGGCGCATCCGGCCGTCAGCGACCTCTACCCGTGGGGCGCGTGGCCGGCGCCGGTGCGTCAGGGTCTGCCTGCGCTGGAAAAGGGACAGCGCTTGCCGATGCACTGGCTGTTCTGCGCCGAGCGCCTGCAGGCGATCTTGCCAAGCTCCATGCGCACGCCCGTCTTTTCGGCGATGAAGGGCACGGTTTCGCGGATGGCGAGATAGGAATCGCGCTTGCAGCATCGCGGACCGCCTATGGCGCCGATGGCCGCAAGGGCTCTGGCTGTCGTCTGGTTGGCAAACCCCCAGGAATCCGTGGCCAGGGGCGTTGCACCCAGGGCGATCGACACGAAGATGCCGGCGCTGACCGCAGCGCCGCAGGCGCCCCAGAAGCCGCAGGCCCCGCCGGGAATCTGGCCTCCGCGACGGAGCATTTCCAGCAGGGCATTCTTGAGGTCGAGCGTCCCGCCGGCATTGGCGTAGGCGGTCAAGAGCGACGCGCCGACAAGCACGTGGTGTTCTGGACCGTGCATGTGGCAGAAGGGCGCGTCCATCAGCGTCTCGAGAAGGGCAACGGGATTGCTGGACGTGTGGGAGAGGCAGAGCGGAAGCAGGCTGTCGACGCCTCTGGCATGGCACTCGTTGCAGACATAGTGGCCCTTCATGCACCGCGTCTTGCTTGTCTCCTTCTTGTGGCAGAAGGCGCATTCCATCATCTCGCCGCGGACAAGGTAGGTCAGGGGCGCTCCGCACAGCAGGCATTCGCCCTCGGATTCCTGTGGCCTGGCATAGGCTTTGAGGTCTATCATGCAACATCTCCTCTGAAGGGGCTGCGGAAAGGAAGGGCCAGCGTTCTGGCTGTCCCGGCAGTCCCGTCAATTCAGGCAAAACTAGGCCTGCGTCCGGCCCTTCCTGCGCGGCGGGCGCGGCAGCGCGCCGGGGCCGGGGCGCTGCCCATGCGTCCTGGGCCTGTCTGGTCCCTTGACGGGCAGGCGCCGCAGGGCCAGCGGGAGGGGGCGGGCTGGCACGGGCACTTGCGCGTCGACAAGGCGCTCCAGGCGCTTCCTGTTCTCTGCTGGCATGTCTCCGGAGGCCTCGATGCTCCCGATGGGCCTGCGGCCCCTCTGCGCGAAAAGCCAGGCAATGTTGGCAAGGCACTGGCGGGCATCGGAGAAGCTGTGCTCCGTGAGGTGAGCAAGCTGGCAGATGGCGTCGTCGACGATGAAGTCAAGCCTGGCAGACTCCATTTCGGCGATGTCCCTGTAGCTTGCGAGGGCGCTTTCCAGCTGCTTTCCGCTCCAGGGCCTGCGGAGGGAGGCCTCGGCTTCGAGCTCGCCGTAGATCTCGAGCATGGCGTCCTCTCCCTCCCTGCAGAACCCGCTGGGGGGAAAGAGGGCCTTCAGGGCAGGCAGGCCGTGCCTGAGCAGGACCCAGGTGATCTGCTTCATCCTGATGCGTATGGCGCTGCCCGAGCGGGCGCTTTCGACGGCGAGCCTGTAGACGGGCTCGTCCCTGTCGACGGGCAGGCCGGCCAGCAGCCTCTGCTGCATGGCACGGTAGCTGGCAAGGACAGTCCTGATGTCGCTGCGGGTCCAGGATCTCGGCGTGGGCTTGGGGATCAGCTTCCGCTCGTGGATAAGGAGCTCTTCAAGCAGCGAGAGCGTCTTCCCGCTGGCCTCGCACTGGAGGCGGAAGCCCTGGCAGCGGACGATGCCGTACCTGGCGAGCATCCAGGCAAGCGTGCCGAGGAGGCGCTGGACCTCTGCCAGGGAATGCGAGGTCTGCTCTGCCAGGTCGAGGCTGATGGCTTCAGGCGTCAGCGATCCATCCCGCTGCTGGCTTTCGGCCAGCGCGAGGAACCTGTCGATGGCAAGGGAAAGGGCTTCTCGGTTCCAGACGGATTCCATGGAGGCATAATGCCTTGGCCGGATCTTGACCGCAAGGGGGCGTCCGGCAAAGGGGGACGGCAGGAAGGCTGCTCCGGCCCCGGGGTGCCTCCTTCCCAGGGGGGGGCTACACCGCCAGCGGAGCGCCTCTGCCGGGCTCCGCCTTGCCGCCGGCGAGGGCGGTCTTGAAGGCGTAGAGCCGGTCCGTGGAGCCGAAGACGTAGAGCACGTCCCCGGCCTTGAGCAGGAACTGGCCGTCGGGAGAGGGATAGACCTGGCCGTCCCTGTAGACGGCGACCAGGGTGACGGCGTGGAGCGGGCGCATGCGGCTTTCGGCGAGGGTCTTGCCCGCAAGACCAGACTTCTCCTCGAGGCGCAGGGCCTGCACGCCCATTTCGGGCAGGCGCTCGACGAGGCTGGCGAGGCCTTCCGAAGCGTGGGCAATGCGGCGCACCATGCGGTAGTTCTGGCGGCGCACGTGGTCGGCCATGGCCTCGATGTCCTGCCTCGGCACGAGGTAGGTGGAGAGCACCTGGCTGAAGACCTCGATGGCGGACTCGAACTCCTCGGCGATCACGTAGCTGGCGCCTATGCTGTGCAGGGGGCCTATCTCGGTGACGAAGCGCGTGCGTGCGATGATGACGACCTGGGGGTTGGCTTGGCGGGCCTTGGCCACGATGGCCCTGACGGCTGCCGGATCCGAGATGACGATGGCTATCACCCTGGCCTTGGCGATGCCGAGGGCGTCGAGTATGGAGGGCTGGCTGGCGTCGCCGTAGGCGATGGGCTCTCGCTGGCTGTAGCGGGCGACGGTCTCGGGGTTCATTTCGAGTATGGTGTAGGGCAGCCGGCACTCCTTGGCGGTTCTTGCCAGATGCTTGCCCGAAAAGCCGAAGCCCACGATGATGATGTGGTCGGAGAGCCCCTCGGCCGTCTGCTCCACGCTTTCGGTGTCCGGCGAGGCAACGGCGCAGCCGAGCCGGCGCGCAAGGCCGCAGAAGGCCGCGCCCGCCCTGCGGGAGAGCGCAATGATGCCCGGCGTTGCCATCATGCTGAGCACGCTGACGGCAAGGAAGAGCTGGTAGTGGTCGGGCTGGAGGAAGCCCAGCTCCTGGGCCGAGGCTGCCAGGACGAAGGCGAACTCGCCGGCCTGGGCGAGACAGAGGGATGCCGAGACGGCCGTGTAGAGGGGATAGCCCTGCACGAGCACGGCGGGCATGGAGATGAGGGTCTTGAGGACGATGAAGGCCGCGACGAGGCCGAGGACGAGGCCGGCGTTGGACGCGACGAAGCCGATGTTGAGGAGCATGCCCACCGAGATGAAGAAGAGGCTCATGAAGACGTCCTTGTAGGGCAGGATGTCGGCAATGACGCTCATGGAGTACTGGGAGCGGGCAAGCATGAGGCCGGCGAGGAAGGCGCCGAGGGAGGCGGACATGCCGAGGGCCGTGGTGAGGCCGGCAAAGCCGAAGCAGATGACGAGGGTGGTGAGCAGGAGCACCTCGCGGGCCCGGGTCTTGACCACGGCGGTCATGAGGCGGTCGAGGAGGAAGCGGGAGAAGAGGAGCATGCCGAGGCCGAGGCCGGCCACCTTGGCCGCCGAGATCAGGGCTTCCTCCCAGGTGAGCTGGACCGTGCCGGCGAGCAGGGGGACCATGATCATCATGGGGGCCACCATGATGTCCTGGAAGACGAGGATGGCGAGGCCGAGGCGTCCGACGGGCGTGGCGGCCATGGCCTTGGCCTGGAAGATCTGCAGGACGATGGCCGAGGAGGAGAGGGCCATGAGCATGCCCCAGAGCACGCCCTCCTGAGGCTTGCCGATGAAGAGCCCGGCGCCCCAGCAGACAAGGACGACGAGGCCTATCTGGAGGCTGCCGCCGAGGAAGACCGGCCGCTTGAGGCGGTTCAAGGCATCGCCGGAAAGCTCCATGCCAATGGTGAACATGAGCATGGCAACGCCGAGGTCGGCCACGTGCTGGATGGTCTTCTCGTCGCTGACGAGGCCGAGCATGGAGGGGCCGCAGAGCACGCCGGTGAGCAGGAAGCCCACCGTGGCCGGCAGCTTGATGCGGCTGCAGGCCAGGTTGACCAGAATGGAGAGCAGAAAGAGTATGATGACTTCATCGAAGAGTTCGAGACCCATGGACCTTCCTCCCAAGGCTCAAGCGGATACCATCACCCTTTCTGGCAGTAAAGCGGAGATCCGGCCGCGGCTGGGCAAAAATGCAACAAAGCGGCGGCGCTTCCTTTCGGGAGCGCCGCCGCTGGAATGGCTTACTTAGATGGTGCGCTGGGCGCAGGGGCTAGTACATGCCGCCCATGCCGCCCATGCCGCCCATGTCGCCGCCCTGGCCAGCCGGAGCCGCAGGCTTGGGCTCAGGCTTGTCGCAGATGGCGCATTCGGTGGTCAGGAGCAGGGAGGAGACGGAGGCGGCGTTCTGCAGGGCCACGCGGGACACCTTCTTGGGGTCGATGACGCCGGCCTTGAAGAGGTCTTCGTACTCGCCGGTGGCGGCGTTGAAGCCGAAGCCGTCCTTGCCGTTGCGGACCTTCTCGACCACGATGCTGCCTTCGAAGCCGGCATTGTGGGCGATCTGGCGCATGGGCTCCTCGATGGCGCGACGGATGATGTTGACGCCGGCCATTTCGTCGTCGTCGGCAGGCTTGATGTCGGCGAGGGCCTTGCTCACGCGGATGAAGGCCGTGCCGCCGCCGGGGACGATGCCCTCTTCGACGGCCGCGCGGGTGGCGTTCAGGGCGTCTTCCACGCGGTCCTTCTTCTCCTTCATTTCCACTTCGGTGGCGGCGCCGACGCGGATGACGGCCACGCCGCCGACCAGCTTGGCGAGGCGCTCCTGCAGCTTCTCGCGGTCGTAGTCGGAAGTGGCTTCCTCGATCTGGGCGCGGATCTGCTTCACGCGGCCCTTGATGTCTTCCTTGTTGCCGCTGCCGTCGACGATGGTGGTGTTTTCCTTCTCGACTTTGATGCGCTTGGCCTGGCCGAGCTCGTTGAGGGTCATGTTCTCGAGCTTGGTGCCGGTGTCCTCGGAGGCCACGGTGCCGCCGGTGAGGATGGCGATGTCCTGGAGCATGGCCTTGCGGCGGTCGCCGAAGCCGGGAGCCTTGACGGCCACGACCTGGAGGGCGCCGCGCAGCTTGTTGACCACGAGGGTGGCCAGGGCTTCGCCCTCAACGTCCTCGGCGATGATGAGCAGGGGCTTGTTGACCTTGGCGACCTGCTCGAGCACGGGGAGCATGTCCTTCATGCTGGAGATCTTCTTCTCGGAGCAGAGGATGTAGGGGTTCTCCATCTCGCAGAGCATCTTCTCGGCATCGGTGGCGAAGTAGGGGGAGAGGTAGCCGCGGTCGAAGCGCATGCCTTCCACGACGTCCATGGTGGTGTCGAGGCCCTTGGCCTCCTCGACCGTGATGACGCCTTCCTTGCCGACCTTGCTCATGGCCTCGGCAATGATGGTGCCGATGGCGGCGTCGGCGTTGGCGGAAATGGTGCCGACCTGGGCGATTTCCTTCTGGTCGCGGGTGGGCTTGGCGATGTTCTTGAGCTCGGCTATGAGGGCTTCAACGGCCTTGTCCATGCCGCGCTTGATGGCGATGGGGTTGCGGCCGGCAGCCACGAGCTTCACGCCTTCGCGGTACATAGCCTGGGCGAGGATGGTGGCGGTGGTGGTGCCGTCGCCGGCTGCGTCGGAGGTCTTGGAGGCGACTTCCTTCACCAGCTGGGCGCCCATGTTCTCGTACTTGTCCTCGAGCTCGATTTCCTTGGCGACGGTCACGCCGTCCTTGGTGATGACGGGGGAGCCGAAGCTCTTCTCGATGGCAACGTTGCGGCCCTTGGGTCCGAGGGTCACTTTGACGGCGTTGGCGAGCTTGTCCACGCCGCGGGCCAGGCGCTCGCGGGCTTTGACGTCGAAGATGATATCTTTGGCCATGGTGTTTTCCTCCTGGGATAATCGCTCTGGTGGTGCGTGGGTCTGGGGGCTAGTCGACGATGATGGCGAGGATGTCTTCCTCGCGCAGGACGAGGTGATCCTCGCCGTCGAGCTTCACTTCGGTGCCGGCATACTTGTTGAAGAGGACCATGTCGCCCTTCTTCACGGACACGGCGATGCGCTCGCCCTTCTCGTCAACCTTGCCGGGGCCGGCGGCGATGACCTGGCCCTTGCAGGGCTTTTCCTTGGCGGTGTCGGGGATGTACAGGCCGCCAGCGGTCTTTTCTTCGGACTCGAGGCGCTTAACCAGGATGCGGTCGTTCAGCGGCTGCAGTTTCATAGCGGATATTCCTCCATAAAATAAGAATGAAATATAATTGGCGTGGTTTGCTGCAGACCCCGTGCCGGCGGCAGCCGGCGAAGAGGAAGGGGCGGGGGATTCCTGCATCGCGATACAAGATAAGGCAGGCTGCCGGATAGGGAAGGGGCAAAATGGAAAAAAACTTTCCGGAGCAGGCTGAGAGCGGTGCTTTTTCTGTGATTTCGGTGTCTTGTTGGTGAAATTTTCCTTGTCTTGCGCCGGAGCGTCCTCGTCCGGGCCCGTGCCGGCCCTGCCGGGATCTGTCGCAGGGAAGGCCAGGGCTGGGGGCAAAAAAAGGCCCCCTGAGGGGGCCTTGGGGAAAGCTGGGGCTGGGTGCGCGGCTAGATGGCGCACAGGGTCTCGGGAGAGAGGATGGTGAAGCCGCTCTTCTGGAGCACGTCGATGGCGTCGTCGGTCTTGTCGAAGCGGAAGATCATGGTGGCGGACTTCGAGGCCTTGGTCACGAAGGCGTACATGTACTCGACGTTGATGCCGTTCTTGGTCATGGCCTGGAGGATGTCGTCCAGGCCGCCGGGCCTGTCGTCCACGCCCACGGCCACGACGTTGGTGATGCCAAGGGTGAAGCCGTTTTCCTTCAGAACCTTCTGCGCCTCTTTGGGCGAGCAGACAATCATTCTGAGGATGCCGAAGTCGGACGTGTCGGCCAGCGAGAGGGCGCGGATGTTGATGTTGGCCTCGCTAAGGACGCGGGTGACTTCGGAAAGGCGGCCGGCTCTGTTTTCGAGAAAGACGGAGATCTGTTCGGTCTTCATGCTGTATTCCCTGATGTTGATGATGGTGCAGAAGCAGGCAGAAGGCCGGCTTCGGCGCCGAGGCGCCTGTCAAGCAGATACGCTTTGCGGTATTTGAGGTCAAGAACCGCGCTGGGGGCCGCGACGGCCGGCCCTGTGCCAGGACGCCCTGGGCGCGGGCCTTCCCCGGCGCCCCGTGGCCAGGGTTCTCGGCCCTCGGCCGTCCAGCAGGGTGCGCACCTTGGCAGGGCTTTTCGGGAACTTGAAGCCGGCGTCCAGAAGCTGGCGGGCCGCCCGGTTGCGCTTGTTGGAGGTGCGCCCGCCGAGCACGACGGCGACGAGGCGGACGCCCCCGCGCCGCGCCGTGACGATGATGTTGTAGCCCGAGCCCGCGGTGAAGCCGGTCTTGAGGCCGTCGACGCCGCGTTCGCCGAGGAAGGGGTTGGTGGTCGTGAGCGTGCG
>JAEEPQ010000244.1 GCA_016284885.1 Desulfovibrio sp. | reverse complement strand
CATCGTCGTCACGGAGCGCTTCGAGGCCACCGTTTCCGAGGACAGGTCCAACCACGGAATGTACCGGACCATCCCGCTCAAGCCCCGCTTCGAGGGCCTGGAGCGCCAGAAGGTCGGCTTCAGGGTCATGGGCGTCTTCATCGACGGCAAGCCCTATCCCACGGACGACGTGAAGCAGATCGACGGCGGCGTCTGCGTCTACATGCGCGACCAGAAGCGCTGGCTCGCCAAGGGGAAGCACGTCTTCTGGCTCAGGTACGAGACGACCCAGCAGGTGGCCTTCTTCGAGGACCACGACGAGCTCACCTGGAACGCCGTCGGCTCCGAGTGGAAGGACGGCGTGGGCAGGGCGAGCTGCCTTGTGCTGGCGCCGGAAGGGGCCTCCATCAGCGACGACCGCGCCTGGACCGGCAAGGTCGGCTCCAAGGAAAGCGAGGTGGAACGCTTCAGAGGCAGGTCGAAGGAAGGCCTCGACGCCGTGCTCTACAGGACCACGGGGCCCGTGCGGCCCGGCTGCGACTTCACGGTCGCCGTGTCCCTGCCCAAGGGGCACATTGCCGAACCCGTCCCCTACCGGCCCGAGGAGGATCTGCCCTTCACGCTGGCCTCCGTGCTCTGCCTTGCCGCAACGGCCCTGACGACTTTCCTGCTCTGGCACTTCCGCGGCAGGGATCCCAGGACCGGTCCCGTGACGCCCCTCTTCTACCCTCCGCGCCTGCCGAACCGCCTGAAAGGTGGGGACAGGAAGAGTCGCTTCCTTTCGGCGGCAGCCGTCAGCTACCTCTACAGCGACGGGAACGACATTCCGAAGTTTTGCAGCACGGGCTTCGCGGCCCTCCTGCTCCAGCTCCAGGCCAAGGGAAAGTATGCCCTCAAGGGCAACGCCAAAACGTGCTACGTTCTGGAGCAGCCTGGGGGCAAGCCCCGCGACTTCGAGCCCCTGAGTCCAGAGGAGGAGAGCGTGCTGGACCGCTTCAGGGGATCTGCTCTCAGGTTCGATGCGGTGGACGATGCAAGGATCCTCCTAAGCATGTGGGATGCCGCCAGGGATTGCCTCGAGGCCGAGTTTCCGCGCATGTACGAACCCTGCATTGCCGAAATTACGGCCAGCTTCACGCTTTCCTGGTGGTGCTTTCTCCTTCTCAGCTTCTGGCACGAGCTGGCGGTCTGGGGCTTCGACTGGAAGGCCTTGTCCCTGTCCTCGGTCACCTGGACGCTGGCATGCGCGACCTGCCCGCCGGCCTTGGCCTGGGTGGCGGCGATCTTCTCCCCCGTGGGCTGGGGCGAGCTCAAGGGAAAGTACATCATGGCTCCCCTGCTAGCGCTGGCCGCCATGGCGTTAGCCTCAGATCTTTCCTGGTCGGACACGCTCCAGAAGGCATGCGCCTTCTGCATCCTCGCCATCCCCCTGCTCTTTGCCCCCTTCATGGGCAGGCCAAGCGTGGAGCTTGCCGAGCTCAAGCGCCAGATCAAGGGCTTTGCCATGTACCTGCGGGCAACCGAGACCGACAGCCTCAACCTTATCAACTCGCCTGAAGAAGATCTCGTCCTCTACACCAGATACCTCCCCTATGCCGTCGCCCTCCACTGCGAGGATGCCTGGGGCTGGCGCTTCGCTGGCCAGCTCTCCCTACTGGGCGAAACGGCAAGCGAAGCGCTTGACGGCGCAGGCATCAGCGCATTGCGACACAATCTTGAGGAAAGCCTCAGCAAGGGCACCGCGCCCATCGTCCTGCGCGGTGGCGGAGACGACGACACCCCCAGTAGCGTCAGATCGACCAGCTCCAGCGGGAGCGTCTCTTCCTTCAGTCGGGAGGGAGGTGGATCCGGTTCCGGTGGCGGAGGTGGCGGGGGTGGCGGCTGCTGAGCCTTGGGCCCTGCGCGCAGGGCAGACAGCGCTTCTGGCATCCTTCGAGGTGCTTGCCCAGGATTTCGAAGAGCTCGGCAAGCGCATCGCCAAGTCGCGCATGCTCGTGTCAGGCGAGACAGGCAACGGCAAGTCGATGCGCGCAAACTCCTCTTCAGACGGGAAATCGTGGCTGCAAGCAGTGGGCGCCCGTCACCCTGAAGGAACTCGTCCAGGACCTCTTCCACGAGGATCTGGCTAGGCGCTTAGAGCCCTAGGAAGGCTGGAGAGTGTCTCGGGGCGTCCGCTGAGGGCTAGGTAGGCGTTCCGGCCTGCAGGGGCGCAGGGACGCAACTGTATCCCTCGTCAAGGACACTCGCGACAACAGGACAGGACGGCGAGGCGTTGCCGTTCGTGCCTGAAAGCCTAAAGCACGGGGACACGGAGATCGCGGTCCTGGGCGAGATCCGGGTCCGTGGCGAAGGCGGCGTCGCCGCGCTTCGACTTCGGTGGCAACTACGTCGGCGACAACGAGGATATGCGGGGATCATACATCCACCAGGTGGATGAGGGCGGCAAATTAGGCGAAGCACCCCTCGAGGGGACAGACGCCGCGGGCTACGCGCTCTATCTCAAAGGCCACATCGTCAAGACCTTCAATGTTGCCGGCGAGCTGGAAGGCATCGCCGCCTCCATCTATATGTCGCAAAACGCCTTCGTCAAGGAAATCAACATCCTCACCGGCGCGGCCGTCAGGGGCGACATCATCTCGCACGGGGAGGCGGAAAGCCCCCTGCTGCACAAAGAAGCACCTGCGAATCTCTACTCATCCCTGATCTTCGGCAGGAAGAGGAGCAGGGCGGACTTGCCGGAGCTCCCGATCCCGGCTTCGACATGACCCTCGAAGGCTCCGTGAACGGCCCGAAGGGCATCGACATGGAGCTGCGCGCAGGCCGGCTCATAGTGGAAGGCGAAACGCACGTCCACAAGATGGGGAACTCCGGCTGGCTCGGCGTCACCGGCCTGGAATCCCCCCGGGGCGGCACGGTCTCCAGCAGCTTCACCCAGGGCCCGGGCGGCGTCCTGCAGTCCTGGGTGACCACCGACGGCACGTCGACCTACCTTCTGGCAGCCAAGGGATCGGCGCAGGGACGCTGGGCCGTGACGCCTGACAAGGGCTACTGGGTGAACCGCAAGGCCGTCCCCGTGACGAAAGCCCCCGTGAAATTCCTCGACGGCACGAAGACGGCCTTTTCCAGCTCCCTGCTTGCCGGAAGCTCAAGCCTCACCCTTTCCTTCAACCTTCTCAACCCGAGCGGCTCGCGTCCCGTCATAGGCGCCGTCCGCGCGGACGACGCCTACAGCCGCCATGCCACGCGAGGCTCCAGGGCCGAGGCCG
>JAEEPQ010000243.1 GCA_016284885.1 Desulfovibrio sp. | reverse complement strand
CGGGCTCGCGCCAGCAGGCAAAGGCGCGTCCCTCCTGGACGAGCCGGTCAAGGCAGGCGGCAGCGGCTCGGGCCTCGGGGCCTGCCGGGATCTGGGTGGGGGAAAGGGTCATGGGCGTGGGGAACCTTGGGCGTTGCGGGGGGAAGGGGCGGATGCCGGGGATGCGGCAGGCTCTGCCGGCGGCATGAAGACGACGAAGTGCCTGGTTTCGTCCACGGCCTGCCAGCTGCGGCGCACCCGCTGGGGCACGGTGTAGCCGGCCCTGTCGTAGGCATCGGCCTTCTCGGCGTCCATCTGGTCGCGCTCCATGAAGACCACGGCCTTTCTGGCCACCAGGTCTCCGTAGACCGCGTCGCAGTCGGCGTTGATCTCCCAGTCGATGAGCCAGTCGGACTTGCAGGAGGGCTTGTCGCCGTTGAGGTAGTAGGCAAGGGTGAAGCCGGGCAGGGTCTTGTAGACGGGGCCGTACTTGGCCCGGAGGAGCTTGAGATCCTCGAGCTTCTCGAGCATGAGACGGTCCACTCGGACGCCGGCGGCCTTGGGATAGACAGAGCCTGCGTCGAAGGCGAGCTCCGCGCGCTCAAGCGGCCGGACGGGGAAGGTGTAGGGCCAGTGGTAGCCTGCGCTGAACATGGCCAGTCCCAGCCCCAGCGCCGTCCAGAGTGCCGTCTGGGCCCTGTGGCCGAGGCCGGCGTGCCAGAGGGCCAGCACGAAGAGCAGGGGCGTCGAGAAGAAGGCCGGAATTTTGTAGCCGCCGGAGATGGCCGTGGACCAGGAGACGAGCAGGGCCAGCCCCAGCGCCGCCGAGGCGCAGAGCAGGGGATGGGGGCGGTTCTTGCAGGCGAGGTAGCGGGCGGTGAAGGTCTTGGGCGTGAAAACCATGAGCCCGCCCGCGAGCACCAGGGTCGTGGGCCAGGAGAGGCCGTAGCCCTGCCAGGTCTTCTGGGTGCAGGCCAGCCAGAGGAACCAGGTCGCAACCACGGCCATGAAGACCAGGGGCGGCGAGAGCCATTCGGGGGTCCGTGCGCCCTTGAGCCTGGCCAGGCCCCAGGGGACGAAGCACAGGGCAAGCGGCCACCAGTTCTGGTGCAGGTAGATGCCGATGCCGGCGTCCAGGGCTTCCCAGATGGCAAGCTGGCCCGTGGTCATGGCCTTGAAGGCCCCCCAGGCGCCGGCCTGCCATATGGCGAAGGAGAAGGCCGCCATGCCGGCAAGCCAGCCGGCCGCGCAGACGAGGACGGAGCGCCGGCCGAAGCAAAGCCAGAGGAAGATGCAGCAGCCGATGGGCACCAGCGCGAAGGACTGCTTGCACAGGGCCGAGCAGGCGCAGAGCAGGCCTGCCGGCAGGGCGAGGTTCATCGATGCGCAGAAGATGCCCGCAGAGGCGAAGAAGACGCCGTCCGCCGTGTGCCAGGGCATGCAGGGGAAGCAGTGGATGCCGAAGACGAAGCCTGCCGTGGCCAGCAGGGGCAGCGGGAGCCCGAGCCTGGACAGGCTGAAGCAGCGGCTGAGGAAGAGCGCGCCGAACCAGGCCGCGGCCAGCATTTCGGCAAAAAAGCCGGCCTTGCCGGCGAGTACCTCGATGCCGTCCGGCGTTGCCGCCATCCAGAAGGCATGCCAGAAGAGCGGGAGCGAGGGCTTGATGTAGTGGAAGTCCCGGTAGGGGAATTCCCCTTGGAGGATGCGCCAGGCGTAGCCGTAGAAGTAGCCGAAGTCCGTGCTGTCCATGCCGTCGGGCACGTACAGGAAGAGATAGGCGAGGGGAACGGCGATGGCGGCTATCCACGCCAGGCGCAGGCCAGACAGGCCGGCCTGGCCGCTGTTCAGTCTGGCATCCAAGACAGGCCTCCGGAGCAACGATGCGGGATGCAGGCGCAGGACGCGCTAGAGGGAGTACTTGTAGTAGGCGGCGCAGCTGCCTTCAGTGGACACCATGCAGGGCCCCACGGGCTCGAGCGGGGTGCAGGCCTTGCCAAAGAGCGGGCACTGGCGCGGCGTGGCGATGCCCTTGAGCACCTCGCCGCAGCGGCAGCCGGGGATCTTCGGCACCTCGCGCACCTCGACGCCGAGGCGCTGGAGGGCGTCCATGTCGGCGTATTCGGCCCTGATGCCAAGGCCGCTGGCGGGAATCATGCCAAGACCGCGCCAGAGGGCGTCCTTGGGCTCGTAGACCTTGTCCACGAGCTCGCAGGCCCTGGGGTTGCCCTGCTCGCCGACGGCCCTGGGGTAGGCGTTCTCCACGCGCGGTTCCCTGTCCCTGAGGCTTTCGGCAAGCCGGCACAGGGCTAGGAGGATGTCGGCCGGCTCGAAGCCGCCGACGCAGCCAGGCACCCGCCACTGCTCTGCCAGGAAGCGGTAGGGTTCTAGGCCCGTCACCATGGCGACGTGGCCAGGCAGGAGGAAGGCGTCGACCTTGCAGTCGGGGTCCGAGAGCAGGGCCGTGAGCGCCGGTGGCACCAGCTTGTGCATGGGGAAGACGCTGAAGTTTTTGATGCCCTGCATGCGGGCTGCCAGCAGCGTCCCTGCCACGGCAGGCGCCGTGGTCTCGAAGCCTATGCCGAGGAAGACCACGAGGTCGCCGGGGTTGTCGCGGGCGAGGGCGAGGGCGTCCAGGGGCGAGTAGACCACCTTCACCCTGGCCCCCTCGGCCAGGGCGTGCTTGAGGCTGCGGCCTCCCGGGCCCGGGACCCTGAGCAGATCGCCGAAGGTCGCGATGATGACCTTCTCCCTGCCCGCCATCTCGATGAAGGCGGCCACTTCCGAGTCGTGGGTGACGCAGACCGGGCAGCCGGGCCCGGAAAGGTGCACGACGCTCTCGGGAAGCATGGACCTGAGTCCGCTCTGGAAGATGGAGACGGTGTGCGTCCCGCACACTTCCATGAAGCGCATGCGCTGGCCCTCGATGCCCTCCAGCGCCCGCGCAAGGCGGTCGATCAGCCGCTGGCAGAGTTCGGGATCGTGCAGGAGCCGGTCCATGCGTTCCTGAAGGGAGGCCTGCGCTCCTGTCGGCTGTCCTGCCTGCATGTTCATGATGCGTCTATCCCTTTTCTGCCTAGGGCAGCATGGGGGCCTGCTCCAGGCCCTCGGCCACGTCCAGCCCGCTCATGAGGTTGGCATTGGCGAGCGCCTGGCCGGAAGCGCCGCGGCAGATGTTGTCGATAGCAGAGACGACGAGCAGGCGCTTGGTTCTGGGGTCGACCACGAGCCCCATGTCGCAGAACATGCTGCCGCGGACGTTGCGCGTCT
>JAEEPQ010000242.1 GCA_016284885.1 Desulfovibrio sp. | reverse complement strand
CACGGTCCTCATGAATCTCGCGGCCCTTGCGGCCTGCGCCCTTGCCGTCGGCGCCTTCCTCTGGCGCTTCTCCCTTGATCTTGATGCGGAACCCTACGCGGCCGCAGGCTTATTCTTCGCCCTCTTCTGCCCCGTGGTCTATGCCTCCCTCGTGCGCCTCCACCGTGCCTTCTGCCTCTGGAGCGAGGCGGGCCCCCTGAGCCTTGCCTGCATGATCGGCTTTTCCCTGCTTTTGCCGGCCGCCTCTGGCACGACGTCCTCCTGCCGGCCTGGTTCGGCGCCGGGGTGCTTGCCGGCCCGGCCGCGGGCTGGGACGCCATGGCCTGGCTGCGCTTGCTCCTCCTCCCGCTCAGCCTGGCCTGCTGGTGGCGCCTTGCGCGCACCATGGGAAGCTGGCTGGCCCCCCTCGCCTATCCGCTGAAGGCGGCGGGCCTGTTCCTTGCCCTCGGCTTCTTCGTCAAGATGCTGGATCCCCTGGACACCCTGCCTGCAGCCAGCTGGCTGCCGTTCATCGTCATGTTTGCCATCCCCTCGGCCTTCACGCTGTTCATGAAGCGTCCGGCCAGGGCGACGCTTCCGGTCTTGAACGAAATCAAGGGCTACGCCAGATACATCGCCTGCGCCGAGGCCGGCCGCGCCAGCGCCATCGATCCCCGCAGCCAGCAGGGCGCATCGCTGCTGCAAGCCTACCCCTACGCCGTTGCCCTGGGGCTCGAGAAGGCCTGGGGCGCACGCTTTGCGGGCTTTGCCTCGGGCGCGGCCATGGAAGGCGGGCGCTGGAGCTCGCTTGCCTGGAACAGGCAGATGCGCAGAGCCGGACAGATGCTGTAGCCGCCGGGGAGGCAGTCCCGGCAGCTCCCTGCGCCTTCATTTCCCAGCGCCGTCTGTCCTTGCCTCCTTGGCTGGAGGCGGACTACACTGGCACCCCGCCGACCAGCGTTTCTGGCCGGCGCATCCAGCGAAAGCGAATCCCGTCTCTGTCCTGCCCTATCCGCCGGCCTCGCCGTCCGGCGTCCGCCTCGGCAGGACTGGTCCACGCCATGCTTCTCGGCCTGCTCCCTCGTGATCCGCCCCTCTATGGCCGCGCTCCGCCGTGCGCCCCAGGCCAGCTCGGCGGCAGGGTCCCAGCCGGCCGGCCATTCGGACGCAATCCGGTCCACGACCTCGAGTGGCGTGACGAGAAGAGCCTTCCTGTCTGCCTTCACGGCCTGCCGGCACAGATCCTCCGACTTCAGCGCTTCAGGCACGAACTCGAGCGCCTTCCCTGTGCGCCGCACCGCCTCCATGCAGAGCTCTTCCGTTTTCAGCTCTTCAGGCACGGCCTTCAGAGCCCAGCCGTCGCTCTTCACGGCCTCAGCACAGAGCTCCGCCGTCTTCAGCGGCTCCGGAACCCAGCACAGCGCAAAGCCGGCGGCGAAGACAGCCTCCCTGCACATCTCCGCGGTCCAGAGAGGCTCGGGGACGTGCCGGAGGGCCGTACCGTGGTTCCTGACGGCAAGGAGGCAGAGATCCGGCGTCTTCAGCCGCTCCGGAACCCATTCCAGTGCGGCGCCGTTCCGCCGGCAGGCCGCGAGGCAGAGCTCCGGCGTGCGCTGGGTCTCGGGCACGAAGCGGAGATGGCGGGGACGCCGGCGAACCGCCTCGATGAAGACGACCGGCGTGCGGAAGCGCCCGGGCGTGCAGTCCAAGCGCAGGCCGGCCCGGACGGCGCCGGCGGTCTCGGCATCCGTTCCGAGGGCGCTCTCGGCGCGGAGGCGGGCCAGCCAGTCCTCCAGCGTCCATTCGTCCAGCCAGCGGACAGAGCCGGCCAGCGCCTCCGCGAGTCGCTCCTCCGGCACGTCCAGCGTGGCGGCCGCCTGCGCGGAAGTCCAGCCCAAGGCGTCAATGGCAGACTGGACGTCCGCGGCCAGAACGGCCTTGCGGTTTTCGCGATCCATGTCCTTCCTCCTTCGCCGTCTACCTGCCGTAGCAGGCGCGGTAGACGTCCGGGTTCGGCTCCTCCAGAATCCAGCCGGAGAGGCGCACGACGTACTCCAGGATCCGCCGGGCCGACGTGCCGGGATCGTCGAACGCGCCGGCCTTCCCGGCCCTGTAGAGCCCGAGGACGCGCTCCGCCTCGCGGTGCACGGACGGCCAGTCCTGAGGCGTGTAGTCGTAGCCGCGGAAGCTGAAGATGTCCCAAAGATAGCGGTCGTGCAGCTCCGTGCCGTAGATCATGCAGCCTCGGGCGATGTATCCCGCCTCGTAGAAATCGTCCCCCCAGACCGTTCCGCCGGGGCGCTTGTTCCATTCTTCGGGGCAGCCGGAAACATGCTCCCGGTCAAAGCGGGCCATGGCGCGGCTGAAGACCTCGAAGGTCCTGTAGTCATGCCGGCGACGCTCCCACGTCTCCCAGAGCCGGTGGTGGTGGGCGATCATGCGGTCGTAGGCCGGCCAGGCGTCGCCTCTGATGATGTAAATGTCGAGTCCCATTGCTTCCAGTCCTCTTCTCCGGCGCCGGGGGTCCACGGGGCCTTGAGCGTGCCTCTCGCCCATGCGACGGCGTCCTCGACGTCCTGCTCGCTAATCCCCTGCGCCTCGAGCCTGGCCCGGACGGCGTCCAGGGGGTGGTTCTCGTCCTGCCAGACAGCCTCGAGAGCCGCGGCCGTGCACGCAGACCGTGCCGGCATGAGAACGAGAGCCTCGGCTCTAGCGTCCCGGGAGGCCGCGAGGCAGAGCTCCGGCGTCTTCAGCGCCTCCGGCACGAAAGCCAGAGCCCAGCCGCTGCCGCAGACAGCCTCGGCGCAGATCTCCGGGGTCTTCAGCTTCTCCGGCACGTCCTCCAGCGCCATGCCGTCCTGCCGGACGGCTTCGAGCGCATCCTGCTCTGTCGTGATCATGGTCTCCTCCCTGTGCGCCTGCGAGGCCGGCACGGGATCCCCGCCAACCGAGGTCCCCCGGAACGTCCAGCGCGTGCGCCGGCCCGAGGCCGTTGCGCCGAGACAGCATCAGATGCCAGGACGTCTGGCAGCAGCGTTGCCGCGCTAGGGGACCGGCGGACGGCCACAAGGCAGAGCTCCATCGTCTTCAGCGCCGGCGGCACGAACTGCAGCGCCCAGCCCGAGCTGTGTACGGCCTCCATGCACATCTCAGGCGTCCGGAGCCTCGCCGGCACCCATTCCAGCGCCACCCCATCGTTGCGGACGGCGGCCAGGCACAGATCCTGCGTACGCAGCCACGCCGGCACGTACTGCAGCGCCCTGCCGTCGCTCTGCACGGCTTCCAGG
>JAEEPQ010000241.1 GCA_016284885.1 Desulfovibrio sp. | reverse complement strand
AGCTTGTGCGGATTGCAGGTGTCAAAGGAATTTTTATAACTGCAACCCACGAATAATATTGAAAAATGCTCGAGCTTCCACGATGAAGGCAAGGGCAGATTCAAGAGTTGCCTCCACGGCAAGTCGTCAAGCCAGGCAGGGCGCCGATCTGGTCGCGCAGACTGGTGTTGCGCTTCTCTGCTGTTGGCGTTGTCTGCTTGGGGTAGGCTTAGCCGTGGGGAACGACGCCAGCCAGACGCAGGCGCCCTTCGGCGCCGGGTTTGTCCGCGACGATGCCTATTTTCAGGATCTTGCCCCCTTTTGTCCCGCAGAGCATAGTGCTATAAGATGCCTTCCGCATGCAGAAGGCGCCGCAGGCTGCGCTCTCTGCAGTCCGCAGTCCCTTTCCAAGGAGCCTTCCATGCTGCTCGAATCCCCGTCCATGCTCTTTCCTCTGGAGAAGTGCGATCCCGAGGAGATCAGCTGGCAGCTTTCCCTGGGGCACACGGCTCTGGACAAAGTGGCCAGCCCGGAGTTTGCGGGCTTGACGGCCGTGGAGAGCTGCCTTGCCATGATAGTGCGCAGCCACCAGCAGGACGACTCGGATCCGGGCAGGCCCAATCCTATGGAAGAAAAGAGCCTGCGCCTGCTGGTGGAGGACGCCGTGGGCGATCCCTCCTTCCAGACGGACCTGCTCCCCAAGCTCGTCCACGAGGCCATCGAGGCGGAGAACATGGCCGTGGTGGAGATTCTGCTCAGCTATTCCACGAACCAGGGTCTGGCGCTCAAGATAGCCAACGCCCATCCCGGCGACGTCGTGGATCCCGACGAGGGCCGGCACGAGGCAACGGGCCAGATCGTCGTCAACGAGGGCGACGACTATCCCGAAGACGCTGGCCTGGCCGCGGCAGCCGACGGAGAGAAGCCGGCGACTCCAGCTGAGGCCGAAGCGCCTGCGGAAGCCAAGCCCGCTGCCCCCGCCGAGCCTGCCGAATCTGCTGAACCTATAGACCCGGCCCTGTCCGTCCCCTCGCCCTGCCCGAGGCTGTAGCGGGGCTGAGCGAAAAGACGCACCCGCACGGCAGGACTACCGCCGGCATGGCGGGTCCAAGGCGCCATGATCTTCGTCGTCAAGTTCTTCTGCAGCTGGCTTTTCCCGCCAGGCTGCATCGTCCTGCTCCTGCTGTTCACGGCCTTCCGGCTTGCCCGCAAGGGCAGGTCCAAAGCCTGGTGTCCTGTGCTTGCAGCAGGCCTCCTGCTCTGGGGATTGTCCCTGCGTCCCGTGGCAGGCCTGCTCGTGCGCCCTCTCGAGGCCAGCTTTGCCGAGCCCCCGCAGGCGCAGGCGCTGAAGGAGGCCCTTGCCAGCGGCCGGACCATAGCGGTCCCCTGGGACGTGATCGTCGTGCTCGGCGCTGGGGCGGTGCTGGGAGTGCCCGACTTCGGCAGCCTTGACCAGACCTCGGGCATCATGGCCAAGAGCCTGCTGCTGGCAGCCCGCCTGCACCGGGCAACAGGGCTTCCCGTGGCCGTGGCCGGCGGCCGGGTCTTCGGCGACTCGGCCTGCGAGGCGGACATCGCCGTCAGGCAGCTGGCGGAGCTCGGCGTGCCCCGGGACAAGCTCCTTGCCGAAGGGCAGAGCCGCACGACCGTGGAAAACGCCAGGAACATGCGGCCCCTGCTGGCGGCCCATGGCTTCCAGCGGCCCCTGCTCATTGCGGCGGCCCTGCACGCACCGCGCGCGGAGCTCGCCTTCCGGCGCGAGGGGCTGTCCTGCACGGTCTGGCCTGCCAGCTTCCGCTTTCCTGCCAGAACAGCCTTCTCGGCGGTGCAGGATTTGACCCCCCAGGCCGCCTGCCTTGAGGACAGCGCCAGCGCGCTGAAAGAGTACCTCGGCGCCTTCGCCCTGCGCAGAGGTCTGCAGTAGCCGGCCTTGCTCAAGAGAGCCCTGCACCAGCCGGGCTCAGCTGGCGTCAGTCGGCCTTGCGTATGTCCACGCGCACGCCGGAGAAGGTCGAGCCCTCGCCCCTGTCGGTAAGGCGCTGGCTGGTCAGGACGTTCACGCCGGGCCTGCCGCCAAGGCGGGAGCGCCACCACACGCCCTCGCTGGCCACGAGGCCCTGGGGCACCTTGGCCGTCGTCCTGACGGTGAACTCGGCTTCGCCCTGGGCGTTGGCGCACAGGGCCTTCCCGCCGTCCTCAAGGCCGAGCGCCCTGGCGTCCTCGGGATGCATGAGCAGGATCATGAGATCAGATCCGGCCAGGCGGTCCTGCTCGTTGAAGCTGGAGCTTAAGGTTCTGGCGCTGGGAGCGCTCACGAAGGCAAAGGCGCCCTCGCCGGTTTCGGGCGGAAACCAGTCCGGCAGGGCCGCGGGTTCGTCCTCGTTTTTGACCTGAATGCGGCCCGTTGCTGTCTTGAAGTCAGTCGCATAGCCTTCAGGCAGGCGCAGGGGGACGGGCAGGCCTTCCTTAAGGCGCGCCAGCTCCTCAGGCCTCAGCTGCCAGGAGGAATGCGCGGCGCTTTCGACAAGGCGCTCCACCATGGCCTCGGCGCTTTGGTCAAAGATGGCCTCCGTGCGCCCCAGGGCCTTGGCCAGCAGCCTGCAGGCGTCCCAGTTGGACTTGGCCTGGCCCTGCGGGGGAATGCAGGGACGGCCCCGCTGGAGGCAGTAGCTGCCGTAGGAAGCGTAGACGTCGTCGTGCTCCAGGGCCGTGGTTGCCGGGAGCACGATGTCGGCAAAGCGCGCCGTGTCCGTGAGGAAGCGCTCGTGCACGCAGCAGAAGAGATCCTCGCGCCGCAGGCCCCGGATAATGGCGTTCTGGTCCGGGGCCGAGGCCGCCGGATTGGCGGACCACACGAAGAGGGCCTTGACGGGCGGGCCGGGGAGCGTCGCGGGGCTTGCCAGGGCTTGGCCCAGCAGGCACATGTTGATGGTCCTGACGCCGGGCTTGAGGAAGTCGGGCCGCTGGACCAGGGCCAGATCGTAGGCGCTGGAGGAATGGCAGGAGCTCAGCATGCCGGCTCCGGGACGTCCCCAGGCGCCGGCTGCCGCCGGCAGCAGGGTCACGAGGCGCACGTTCATGGCGCCGTTGGCATAGCGGCTGAGGCCGCCGCCGAGGCGGATGAAGGGGGCCTTGGCCGAGGCGTAGGCCAGGGCCAGCCACTGGATGAGGCCTGCCGGCACGCCTGAGACCCGGGAGGCTTGCTCAGGGGTCCAGCGCGGGAGCACGCGCTGTTCAAGCTCGGCAAAGCCGTGGACATGGGCCTCGACGAAGGCCCTGTTCACAAGATTGCGCTCCGCTATCACGTGCA
>JAEEPQ010000040.1 GCA_016284885.1 Desulfovibrio sp. | reverse complement strand
GGCCTGTCCGGCTGCGCCGGCAACCTGGCCTTGGCCTCCGCGGCCGCAGAGGGGGGCGTGCGCGGAGCCGGCGAGCAGGCCGCCGAGCAGGCCGCCGCCAAAGCCCGTGCCGCCGCGCGGCTGGGCGGGCTGGTTCATGGGACGGGGCTGCTGCATGGGACGCTGCTGGGTGTAGGGCTGGGCAGGCGCGGGACGGGGCGCCGGGGCCCTCATGGAGGGCTGGCTGCCGAAGGAGCGTCCGCCGCCCATGCGGGCCGCGTCGGCCGAGCAGGGAAGCAGGGTGACGGTCCCAGCAAGGACCAGGGCGAGGAGGGTCGAAGCTGCTTTCATTTTCATTATCGTCTCCTGCCGGCGAGGCCGGCGCGCTGCGAAACGGTGCTGGCCGTGCCGGCACCGGGAAGGGCGTTGTCGCTGGAGGGGGCAGGCCGGACACGTCGTCCTGGCCGTCCTGCCAAATATAGGGTCGGCTGCAGGCCTTGACAAGACGGGCCGTCCGGTTTTTCTGCCCTCCGGTCTGCGGGCTGTTTCGCAGGGTGCAGGGCGGGAGGCGCGGCTACCTGGCGCTTCTGGCGTCCACGTAGAGCCAGAAGACGGTGCTCACGCGCAGGGGCGAGGGCTCGCCGTCGGGACCCTTGAGGGGAGAGCCCTGCCGCGAGGCCTGGATGCACCACCAGCCTGGCTCGTTCAGCACGCAGGCCACGTCGCCGCTCTCGAGGGTGCGGGACGCAATGACCTCCTGCCAGGGCGAGGCGGGCTTTCTGCCCTCGGCGCCGATGCGATGGATCTCGACCTCGAGGCCGGGTGCCGGCTTGCCGTCGACGAGCACTCTGGCTGCCATGAAGGCCGGCGCCGTCAGCCCGAATGGGCGCACCAGGGGAACGATTTCGAAGCTCAGGCCCGAGGGGAGGTGCCAGCCCCAGTCCTCGCCGTAGACCGGCACGATGGTCTTGACTATCTGCTGCTGGTAGCTGTGCGCCTGGGCGTCCCACCAGGGCCTGGTCTCGATGGAGAAGTGGTAGAGCCCGCGCCGGGCGATGCCGACGTTGGCGCCCCAGGCCTTCTGGTCAAGGTAGCGGATCTCCTCGATGTCGCCCAGAAGATCCTGTCGCGATGCAGGCTGGCTTGGCCTAGCCGCATCGCGCTCGAAGCGCTGGATGGTGAAGATGCGCGGCATGTCCATGGCGATGCCCTTGTGGCGGGCTGGCTCCATGCCGGCGATGAGCAGATCGATCTCCTCGTTGAGGACATCGGGCGTGCCGGCTGCCAGAATGCTGGCGAGCACCAATCCGACCGTCTGCGAGAGCGGGGGCGCCGGGGGCTCAGCCGGCACCGCTTCGGCCTGGCCAGGCGTGGCCTTGGGATCTGGCTTGGCATCGGGCTTTGCTTCGGACTTCGGCTTGAGTTCCTCTCTGGCCGCGTCCTTCGGCGCGTCCTGGCCCTTGCGTTCCTGGGCCTGCTGGGCCTGAGGAAGCTCCTTCGGCGAAGGTGTCGCCAGCTTCTCCTCGATGCTGGTCCGGCTGGGAATGAGCAGGGTTGTCTGGGCTTGCGCGGGAGCGGTGCAGGCAAGGCTCACGATGGCCGCAAGCGCGGCAGGCAGGACAGGGGGCAGAAGGCGGCGCAAAGCGTGCAGCATGGGGCAGTTCCTTGTCGTGCGGATGTCCGCAGGCAGTTTCTGTGGTAGCAGAAAGGAGGCACCTTGTCATTCATGAGATAACATGCCGGAATTAATAAATGTTTTTGTCCCTGTAACTGGGCGCCCTTCGTGGCTCCGGGCGAGGTTCCGGCAGGATGCCGCCTTGAAGGAAGGGCGATTGGAGGATACCTTCGCTGGGCCTTGGGGCGCATGTCCCCAAGAGAACACGAGTAGGGCCGCCTGGGCCCCTGGAGCGACGCGATGGTGACACTGATCTTTGGCGACTATGTCTACGAAACGCCCATCTTCATGGTGAAGGCCCTGACCCGGAAGGAGCTGCCCGAAGCCTTCGAGCAGATGGAAAAGCTGCGCCGTTCGGGCTACCTCGCAGGCTTTGTCCGCTGGGACGCCGTCTCGCCGGTGCCCGAGCAGCCCGTGCAGCCCGATCCCCGTTTCGAGCAGACGCCCTACGTCAACTTCGTGCTCTTCCGCCACCGCCGTCCCGTTGATCTCAAGCGCAGGCCCCCCTGCTTCTGCCCCGAGCTGGTAAAGGGGCTGGACAGGGCCTGGTTCGCGCGCAAGCGCAGCGCCGTGCTGGAGGCTGATCCCGGCGCCGACCTCGTGCTCTCGGAGGAGCTGCAGCTGGAGACGGCCTGCGAGGGGCGCCTGATCTACGAGGGCTTTGCCGCTGGCGGGGACGTGCCGTACAGGGGCTTTTTCAAGGACGCCTTCGAGGAGGTTATCTGCCTCTCCGGCCGGCGCTTCCTGGAGGCGACGAAGGAGGGCGCGGGCAAGCCCGAGATTATCCGCATCGATGCGCCCGAAGCCGACAGGGACTATCTTGCCCAGGCGCTCGCCGGCATAGCAGAGCCAGGCTCCGTGCAGGCGGGGGACGGCGAGCTTTCCTGCCGCTGGCGCCAGGGGCTTCCCGTGAAGGCGGTCTTCGACGCGCTCTTCCCCGCCGTCCAGGCCAAGGGCCGGACGGGAACGCCCGAGCAGATCTTCGGCCATGAGCTGCGGGCCCGCGGCATCTACGGCGGCGTCTTCGGCGTCTTCAGCGTCGGCCGCACCGAACTGGCCTTGGTCGAGCGCAGTCTGGAAAAGCGTCCCGGCGACCAGCGCTACCGCCTGGGAGCCGGCGCCCGCGTGCATGCCGCCATTGCCGAAGACGAGGCCTGGGCCGAGCTGTGCGCCCCCGTGCGCTGGCTGACCCTGCCCGAGGGCACGGTCTTCCAGGAGGCCATGCGCCTCGAAGACGGAGCCGTCTTCATGCTGGAGGCGCACGTGAAGCGCATCCAGCGCCAGCTGGCACTGCACGGCATGGAGGATTCCTGGACGGCGTCCCTGCTCGAGGGGATCGAGCCCTGCGAGGCCAGGGCCTGTCCCGGACTCCAGGGTCCCCTGGCGCCGGAAGCCCTCGCGTCGCAGTGGGCGAGGCTGCCCGATGCCTGGAGCAATCTGCTGGCTTCAGGCGGTACCCTGCCCGAAGGCCCCTGCGAACTGGTGCTGACCGCAGACGCTGGGGGAGGCATCGCTCTGGAGGCCAGGCCGCTTTCAACTGTGGACAAGCCGCAGCTCGGCCTTTCCCGCAAGGCCCTCGACGAGCGAAGCGACTACCTTGTCTTCGCCACGGCCTACCATCCCTGGTTCGACAAGGCCTTCGAGCGCATCCAGGCCGGCGAATGCTTCGACGTGCTCTTCGTCAACAGGCTGGGGCTGGTGGCCAGCGGCGCGAGGAGCGCCCTCGTCTTCGAGCAGGACGGCAGATACGTCACGCCGCCCCTGAAGACGGGCATGAAGAACGACGTCCTGCGCCAGGCGCTCGTGGATCTGAAGGCTGTCGAGGAACGCGAGATCCCTCTGCAGGAAGTGATGCAGATGCAGCGGGCCTGGTGCGTCAGCGCCGTCTACGGCGCCGTCGAGACCGCGATAGAAAAGCCCCGGCGTTCACGCGGGTAGCGTCCGGCCGTCTGGAAACGTCCGTCTGGAAGCCTGCGTCCTGTCCGCCGTGTCGCAAGCGCCTTAGCCCGGCGCCAGCACTACGGACATGGCGGAGAAGCTGACGGTGCAGACCGCGCCCTCCGCGAGTCCGAGGCGCTCGACGGCATCCAGGGAGAGCATGGCGGCCATGCCCGTGCCGTCGGCAAGGCGCAGGCGCACGCTCGCCTCGAGGGAGCCCTTCCTGATGAAGAGCACGGTGCCCTGGAAGTTGTTGGCGCAGCTCGTGGCGGCGCCTGCCGGCGCGAGCACGACCCAGGGCGCCTTGACCTGCGCCGTGACGGTCTGCCCCTTGCGCAGGTCGAGGCTGCGCATGCTCTCCATGGAGATGATGGCCGTCACCTCGAGACCGGAGAGGGCCGTCAGCGTCACCTGGGCCATGTTCCGGCTCTCCTGGATGCGCGTGATGGCTCCGGCGAAGGCGTTGCGGGCAGATGAGCGGCGCAGGGTCTCGCGGCGCAGGTGGGCGTGGATGATCTGCTTGGCCTCGCCGTCCTGGAACTCCCTGAGCCGTATGGCCTGCACGGGGCTCTGCAGGCCAAGGAACTTCTGGACTATGGCCGCGGGCACGCCGCTTTCCATGAGTTCGGCGCCGCGCGCGTGCCTGAGCACCCTCGGGCCGCCCAGGGTCTTGTCCGGTAGGCCGCAGGCGCAGGCGGCCTGGTAGAAGCTCTTGCGCACGTAGCCGGGATCGATGCCGGCAAGGTGGCCGTGCAGCTCGGCGAGTGCGGGATGCTCGACGATCTTCAGCAGGGCCGTCATGGCCTGCTCCTGGATCTGGATGTCGCGGGATCCGCGTATGAGCACCGTGGCGGTGGAGAAGACCAGGTCCCGGTTGTCGTCGAGCGCGAGCGCCTCGCCGAGGCGAAGGCCGCCGTAGCGGATGAGCAGGTAGATGAAATAGAGCCTGAGCCTGACGCGCAGCTGCTTTTCCTGGGAGGGCTGGTAGGCCCAGTCCTGCCAGTAGGCATCGAGTCGGGCGAGCTGTTCCGGAACGAGGTGCTTCATGGGGTGCCGGCAGAGGGGGGGCGGACCCGGCTGGCCCTGGCCCCCTGCGGACGCAGGGGCGCAGGGCCGGGTCGCTTTCTTAGGCTAGCACAGGAACGCGGCAAGCAGAACGGTGGCACGAAAAGCGCAGGGAACGTGTCTGGCGCTTCGGCAAGAGCGCCGGGTGCAGGCGGGGATAGGCAGGCGCCGGGGGCGGAAAGCCTTCGCTAGGCTTCGGCGAACTCGCCTATAAAGGGGTTGTTGAGGCGCTCGTCGCCTACGGTCGTGGCCGGACCGTGGCCGGGGTAGGCGGCCGTGTCGGCGGGCAGGCTAAAAAGCGTGCTGCGTATGCTTTGCATGAGCGTCTGGTGGTCGCCGCCCGGGAAGTCCGTCCTGCCCATGGAGCGGTAGAAAAGACTGTCGCCGGTGAAGACGCTCCTGGCCTCCGGGAAGTGGAAGGAGACGCCGCCCGGCGTGTGACCCGGCGTCTTCAGGATCGCGAAGGAAAAGCCGCCGAGCTGCATGGTCCCCTCCGGCAGGGGCTGGCTTTCGAAGGCAGGCACCGGGGGCATGCCCCAGATGCCGCCCCTGGCGGCTTCCGTGTCCGCGATGGCCCCGTCGCCGGCAGGCACGAAGCAGGGAGCGCCCGTGGCCTCCTGCAGGGCGTGCACGCCGTAGAGGTGGTCGAAGTGCTGGTGGGTCACGAGAATGGCCAGCAGCTTGAGGCCCTTGGCTTGCAGGAAGGCGGTCACAGGGGCGGGATCGCCGCCTACGTCGATGGCGAGGGCCTCGCCGTCCCTGTGGACGAGGTAGCTGTTGGTGCCAAGGGGACCCAGGGGAAAGGTTTCGATGCCAATTGCGCTCATGGTGCGTCCTCCGTTCGCCAAGGCCTCTGCCGGGCCCGGCCAGGGCTGGAAAGTGCCATGCTTTGGGCCCCCGCGCAACATCCGAGGCGAGCCTGGCCGGCTCTGGATGGACAACTTTCTTGAGTTCCTCTAGATTCGCCTCCGAGCCCCCCGGCATGTCCAGCAACGCACCGCCACCAAGGAGCAGCCCGTGAGCGCAACCTTCGACGACGCCCTTCCCCTGACGGGGAAGGACATACGCGACCACCTCGACGTCCTCTGCCAAAGCCTGGCCCGTTTCTTCCGCTTCACGGGCCGGGATCTCTTCTTTCCGCCCTCCTGGTCAGGCATTCAGGCCGAGCACATCGAGGCCGAGCAGACCCTCATGCTGCCCCTTTCCTGGCAGGGCCGGCTCGTGGCGGCCCTGAAGATCACGGGCGTGGAGACGCCTGAGATGGAGCGCATCTGGCCCCTGCTCGACGCCGTCGTCCAGCTCTCCCTGGAAAACACAGCCCGCGCCGCGCGCTGCGCGACAGACGCTTCCACGGGCCTGGCCACGGAAGGCGTGCTCTACGCCCGCCTTGCCGAGCGTGCCGGCGAGGTGCGCGAGGCCTTCGGGGCCCCGCACCAGGCAGGCGACCTCAAGGCCTGCGCGGAACTGCGCCGGCTCTGCGCCAGCATCTGCGTGCTCCGCCTCGCCAATGCGGCTGAGATGCAGGAGAAGGACGGCTGGGCGGCCATGGAAAAGAGCCTGGCAGGCCTGGCCCAGGCGCTCCTGCACTGGCTTCCCGAGGACGTTCTGGCCGCCCGCGCGGGGCGCAGGGACATCGCCCTGCTCCTGCCCGGCGTCGCCGGCAGGCTTGCCTGCCAGAAGCTTGCCGAAGGGGCCGTTGCCTGCATGCGCGAGGCCGCCCAGGCCAAGCCGCTGGCCCAGACCGTTTCCGTCAGGCCCGTGATCTGCGCAGGCCACGCCGTCTTCCCCCAGGACATGGCCGGTCCCGGACTCCGGCTCGCGCCGGAGGATCTGGGCCGGGAGCTGCTGGAGCGGGCACGGCTTGCGGCCTCCACGGCCGAGGGCCGCGGCCAGGGCTGCGTCATGCCCTTTGCAGCCATGCTCCAGCGCGGGGGCGTTGTCCTGAAGGCCATGGGCATGGGCCGGGTGCTGATCAGCCTCGGCTCCCTGTGCAAGGTCTGCGAGGGCATGGGCTTTGCCTTCTACGACCGGGCCGACGGCCGGCTCAAGGGCGAGCTTGCCGTCCTGCAGGTGCGGCGCAGGGACTCGGTCTGCGAGGTCGTGCATCTCGCCGATCCGGCCTTCCGGCCCGAGCCCGGCGACGTGCTCGAGCTGGAGGGCGTGGCGCCTGCACAGGCCCAGGAGCCCGTTGCGGGTGCTCTTGCGGAAGGCTTCCCGGAATCCTCTGCGCCCCTGGCGCCTGCGGCCGGCCCAGACGGAGACGGCGAGGCCGCTTCGGTCGATTCGGCCAGTCCGGCCGGTGCAGGCGAAGCCGCTGGCGCAGCCGGTCCTGCGGTCGGCGCTGAAGCCGTCAGGGACGAAGCCCAGGCCAAAGCCGCCGTCTGCCTCAGTCATGCCGAGTTCAAGGCCCGCATGGACCAGGTCGTGGCAGGCCGGGAGCCCTTCTCTCTGGCCATGTTGCGCCTGGAGGCGGGAACTGCCGATCCCGACGCCTGCGGGCGCTTCCTGGAGGGCGCGGCCGCCCTCTGGTTCGCCAAGCTGGCGGAGCCGGGCGCCTTTGCCGGCTTCTACGGGATCAACGGCCTGGCCTTCTGCCACGTCTCGCCCCAAGGCGATCTGGAGGAGCGCTACCGGGAGCTCTGCCGGGAGCTTGGCGAACACGGCCTCGACTGCGCCGTCGGCATCGCCTCCTGGCCCTTCCTCGCCATGGGGCGCGGCGAGATGACGTCCTGCGTGCTCAAGGCCCTGGAGTACGCCCAGCTGCTTCCGGAGCCCAAGGTGGGCACCTTCTGCTCCCAGGCCATCACCATCAGCGCAGACCGCCTCTACAGCATGGGCGACGCCTTCCGCGCCGTGGACGAGTACAAGCTGGCCCTGCTTGCCGATCCGGACAACGCCATCGCCTTGAACTCCCTTGGCGTGTGCATGGCGACCCTCGGCCGCCACGAGGTGGCGAGGCGCTACTTCCTGCGCTCCCTCGAGGCCGGCGGGGCGGAAAAGGCCCAGGCCCTCTACAACCTCGGCACGGTCTGCCAGCAGCTGGGCGATATGGACGAGGCCAGATCCCGCTTCAAGGCCTGCCTCGAGGCCGATCCCGGCCACGTCTTCGCCCTGGTGCGCCTAGGGCAGCTGGAGGAGCGGGAAGGCCGCATGGAGGAGGCGCTTGCCCTCTTCGAGAAGGCCGCCCTGGCGGAAAGCCGGGCCGGCGGGGAGGGCAAGGGCGGAAGCTCCCTGGCCCTGCGCTGCCTTGCGAGGCTGGCAGCCAGCCAGAGCCGGCAGCTGGACGCGCGCCAGATTCTCGCCGAAGCCCTGCGCAAGAACCCCGACGACGCCTCCGCCATGCTCATGCTGGCAGAGCTCTACCTCAAGGAGCGCAATGCGGCCGACATTGCGGAGATCCTTGCCCGCCACAGCCTCTCGATCAAGGCCCAGCCCAGAGCCTGGAAGGCGCTGGCAGGGGCCCTGCGCGTCCAGGGACGCGAGGCCGAGGCTGCCATGGCCGAACTCAAGGCCTAGCCGGCCCAGCCCAGGGCCAAGGCTTTTGCCCAGCTTGTGCCCGCTTTTCCCGAGGAACGTCATCAAGAACGGTGTCGTTTTGCCATCCGTCTGAAGATTGATTTTCGTCGTCCGCCGCGTGTTTGGATAGCAGAACGACTGCGACAGGCAGGGGAAGCGACAGCCTCCCTTCATGCCTGTGCTGAGTAGTGACTACCCCCCCCCTCTCCCAGTGGGGAGGGGGTCAAAAATTATGTCGCTTTGGGGGGCAGATTTAATGTCGCTTGACAGAAGCTGCCCGCCGAACTGCATGCGCGCCTAGCCGAGCAGCGCCAAAGAAGCGCCCACGCTCTCATGGTGCTTGCCATCGAGAGCTGCGTCTCCCGCGGGGAAAAGCGTGAGGCCTGGCGCCGGGAAGGCATGGCCGCCTGGGAGGAGCATCAGCGGACAGGACTCCACCTCACGAACGAAGAGGTCCTGGACTGGCTCGCCCGCACCGCAGCCGGTGAAGACGTGGAGATGCCGGAATGCCACCTGTAGTCTGGACTACGAATGCTCTGGCGGGCCTCAGGAGGCTTTATGCCTTTCTGGCGGAGAAAGACCGGGCCGCCGTCCGGCGCGCCATGGGGTTCATGTACGACAAGGCCAGGCTGCTGGGCGACTACCCGAACGCCGGCAGGCCAGCAGAGGAGCTGGAGCCGGAGCACCGGGAGCTGCTCGTTACGTTCGGTGCCTCGGGGTATGTGCTGTTCTACTGCTACGACCATGACGCCGGAGTGACGGTGCTGTCTGTCCGGCACCAGCTGGAGGCCGGCTTCTCGGGATACGCTGTTTGCTGAGGGGGCTGTTGCGGATTGATGAAAAAGACGCGGCCCGTTCATGCGCTTTGACCTGGAAAGCCCTCTTCGGGGGCCGGGAACAGCCCCTCAGGAGGCCTGTCAGGCCGTTTTCGCTGCCGGCAGGCTTCTTCTGGAGGGAAAGGCCATGCAAAAAACTTAAAATCTGTCGAGACAAATTTTCATCAATTTTTCAGCGCATCCCTAGACGTCGAAGAGCATTTCCAGATCTTCCCTAGTCAGGGACTTCCAGGTCTCCTGGCCGGGGATGATAGCTGCAGCCACGTCGCGCTTGGCGTCCTGCAGCTGGAGTATCTTCTCCTCCACCGTGTTCTGGCAGATGAGCTTGTAGGAGAAGACCTGGCGGGTCTGGCCTATGCGGTGCGTCCTGTCCGTGGCCTGGCTCTCCACGGCGGGATTCCACCAGGGGTCGTAGTGGATGACGTAGTCTGCGGAGGTCAGGTTGAGGCCCGTGCCGCCGGCCTTGAGCGAGATGAGGAAGATGGGGATCTCGCGGGTGGAGTTGAAGCGGTCCACCTGCTCGAAGCGGTCCTTGCTCGCGCCGTCCAGGTAGCAGAAGGGCACTTCCGTGAACTCGAGCCACTGGCGGATGATCTGGAGCATCTGGACGAACTGGGAGAAGACCAGCACCTTGTGTCCGCCTTCCACGATCTCCTGGACCATGTCCTTGAAGGCCTCGAACTTGCCTGAGGGCAGGTTGTTGGAAAAGCCGGGCATGTCGATCTTGAGCAGGCGGGGGTGGCAGCAGATCTGGCGCAGCTTGAGCAGGGCGTCCAGAATGGACATCTGGCTCTTGGCCAGGCCCTTGGCGTCCACGTCGGCCAGCACCTGGTCGCGCAGCTTCCTGGCCACGGCCGCGTAGAGCTCGGCCTGGGCCTCCTCGAGCGCGCAGCAGGTGACGCTCTCCACCTTGGGGGGCAGATCCCGGGCCACTTCAGACTTGGTGCGTCGCAGGATGAAGGGGCGCACGCGCGTGCGCAGGTAGTCGAGGGTTTCGGCGTCGCCGTCCTTGATGGGCTTGATGATGCCGCGCTGGAAGGCGTGCTGGCTGCCGAGGAAGCCGGGCATGAGGAACTCGAAGAGCGACCAGAGCTCGAAGAGGTTGTTCTCGATGGGCGTGCCAGAGAGGCACAGGCGCATGCGGGCGTTGAGGCGCCGGACCGAGCGGGCCGTGATGGTGTTTGGATTCTTGATGTTCTGGGCCTCGTCGAGGATGACCGTGTTGAACTCGTACTTCTGGATCTCCTCGAGGTCGCGGCGCAGCAGCGCGTAGGTCGTGATGATGAGGTCGGACTCGCCGATGAGGCGGAACATGCTCTCGCGGCGGGTGCCGTAGATGGTGAGGCGGCGCAGCCCCGGAACGAACTTCTCGGCTTCGCGCTCCCAGTTGGGGAGCACCGAGGTCGGCACGACGATGAGGTTGGGGCCCTCCACGTGGGACTCGATCATGTGCTGGATGAAGGAGAGAGTCTGGACGGTCTTGCCGAGGCCCATCTCGTCGGCCAGGATGCCGCCGAAGCCGTACTCGGAGAGGAAGTTGAGGTAGGCGAGGCCCTGCAGCTGGTAGCTGCGCAGGGTCGCGTTGAGGCCGGCCGGCGCGGGGATGGTGCGCACCTCCTTGAAGGAGTGGATCTTCTCGCGCAGCTTGGTCCAGAAGGAGTCGGTCGTGGCGTTGGGCAGGTCTTCCAGAAGGCTGTCCAGAATGGGCGCCTCGAACTGCTTGAACCTCTGCTGGGGCGGCTTGGAGGCATCGAGGCCAAGGGCCGTGAGCTTGTGGGCTATCCTCGAGAGCCACTCCTCGGGCAGGGAGGTGTAGGAGCCGTCCTTGAGCTGGACGTAGCGCTTGCCCTTGGTCCAGGCCTTCCAGATCTTCTCGAGCGGGAGGGTCTGGCCGTCGTAGTCGATGGTGATGTCCAGGGAGAACCACTTGTCCTTCTCGTTGCTCACGACCTCGGCGGAAATCTGGGTCTTGGTCGAGCGCACCCTGTAGCGGGTGAGGGCCTTCTCGCCGAAGACGCGGTAGCTCTCGACGAGCTTGGGGTAGCTGTCGAGCAGGAAGGCGATGGCCTCCTCGGGCTCCAGGAACCACAGCTTGTTGGATCGCGACTGGAAGTTCATGGAGGCGAGCTGGGCCATGAGCTCGGCCTCCTCCTCCTGGTGGCGGCGGACGAGGTAGGTCTGGCCCTGGTAGCTGTAGCTGCCGGTCTGGAAGTCGGGGTTGGGGCCGGAGAGGGTGAACTCGCCGTGGCGGGTCTCGTAGATGTTGTCGACCTCGAGGGTGAGGAGGCTGCCCTCCTCGTCGAGGAAGAGCTTGGGGTTGTATGTGGCCGGCTGGAAGACCGGCTCCATGAGCTGCAGGAACTTCTGGGGCTCGAAGAGTTCGGAGGAGGGAAGGCGGGTCCACACCCGGTCGAGGAATTCGGAAATCTCGTCGTGGGGGACGACCGGATGCTCGTAGATCAGGCTCTTGACCAGGGAGGGGTAGAGGCCGGTCTGCACGGGATAGAAGCTGTGGCGGTAGCACACCCACAGGGGCATCTGGCCGTGGAAGGTGACGGGCGGCTCCTTGCTGGCAGGATCGGTGTGGCCGCCGGTGCGGATGGCGAGCAGGGGGCGCCCCTCGCGCTTCAGGATGACGTCGAAGCTGAAGCCTGCGGCGTCGAGGTTGGGCTTGAGCTTCAGGGCAAAGGGCGCGCTCTCGATGCGGCAGGGCTTGTCCGTGTCCTTCCAGAGGATGTAGTACTCCTTGCGCATGGCCCAGAAGAACCAGGACGTGAGGCCGTCGGGTATCTCCACGCGGTGGCCGTAGTAGTCGAGGTGCTGGCCTATCTGCTTGCACACCCGGGGCAGCTCCGGCGAGTGCTCGCACCAGTCGGGGTTCTCGACGATCTGGGCGAGGGTCACCTCGTTCTGCACGGTGGACAGGCCGCTCTTGTTCTGGCGCGAGCGGTAGAAGGAGACGAGCAGGCGACCGGGCTCGGGCTCGAAGCGGAAGACAAGGTAGTGCTTGCCCGGCTCCGGATCCATGTCCGTGGAGAAGAAGCCGCGGAAGCTTTGCTTCCAGTCCGCGCTGGAGACGCGGTCCTCGGCGTCCTGGCCTTCCTCCTGGCGCAGCTCGTCGACGAGCTGCTGGGCCAGGGCCGAGACGTGGCGGCACACGCCGGAGAAGGCGTCCGAGCAGTTGCACTGGCACTGCACCGTCCGGTCGGAGATGGAGAGGTCAAGCTTGGGGGTGTAGACCTGGAAGTCGTCGCCCTGGATGTTGCCCTTGACCTCCCAGACCTCGCCTTCCTGAATGTTGATTTTCTGCACGCCGCTTTCGGAGAGGATGTAGCTGCCTGCATCCCGGATGTATTCCGGAACTTTATCATGGAGGAACGACAGGCACATTTCCAGTACGATGTTGTGTTCAGATCTGCTCATGAAATTTCCTGCTGCAAGCATGTCATGCGGCCGGACGCGACCGTGCCGTGGCTCCAAATCCACCGTTGGACGAGAGCAACAGCGTAATGGCTTATACAAGAAACAAGGATTATTTCAATAGGGATTGGTCAAAAAAATGGAAAGAGTGCTCTTTTTTATATATATGAAAAGACAAGGCTGCATCGCGCTCCCTGCCGCAGGGTATGCTGAAGCGTCCCGCGCCCTTGCAGGGCGGGGCGCGGAGTCTGGGCCTGAGGAACGCGGAAGGGGCGGAAGGGGATGCCGGGCAGGCGATCTTGCGCTGCCGGGCTAGAGCCGTCCGGTCCGGATGAAGCTGTCTACGGCCTCGAAGACGGCGTCGTTGCCGCAGAAGCTGCCTTCGGCTATGCGCGAGCGGTACTCGTCCAGCCTGAGCTCGAAGGCCTTGAGGCGGCCGGGCTCGAGCTTCAGCATGTCGGCCTGCATGCCGTAGCCCAGCTGCTGCAGGTAGAGGGCGTTGTAGCGCTGCTCCACCATGGCCTTGAGGGGCAGGCTGAAGATGGGCTTGCCGAGGTGGAGGGCCTCGGTCATGAGGGTGTGGCTTCCGCCCATGACCACGTAGGCGCAGGAGGCGAGCTTTTCCAGGAAGCCGTCCTCGCTTTTCGGCATGAAGACCACGTTGCCGTCGCGGCCTTCCGTGCGGCTGTAGCCGTAGACGTAGCAGGTGCGCTCCGTCGACGCCTTGAGGAAGGAGATGAGGCCGGCGTGCATGGAGTTGCTCTGGTAGACGACGACGTGGCCCTCGTTGCTGGGCTTTTGCGCCAGCACCTTTTCCCGCAGTATGGGCGGAACGACTCTGGCGTTGTAGCGGGGCAGCACCGGCGGCTGGTAGAAGGAGACGATGAGGTTGTGGGCCGTCGGCCGGAAGAGGTACTTGGGGGTGAGTCCCTGGACGAGGGTGTCCCACCACAGGTTTTCCGGAATGCGGTGCTGGCAGCAGGTGATGACGTGCTGGTGGTCCAGGGTGAGGCAGGGGATCTTGGCGCGCTCGGCGGCCCTCGGCACGAAGTACTCGAGGTCCGTCATGCACACGTCGGGCTCGAAGGCGTGGATGAGGTCGCCCACCTCCCGGATATAGCGCTCCCTGTGCAGGAGCAGGGGCAGGGCCCTGGCAACGGTGGCGCCGAAGTCCACCTTGTAGTTTTTGAACACCGTGCCGAGGTTCGGGATGCGGTGCACGCCGAACTCCGGCTCCAGGACGGCGGGGGCGTCGTCGTTCGCGACAAAGAGGAACTCGTGCCCGCGCAGGTGGCGGGCTATGGTGAGGCCGCGCATGGCGTGGCCGTGGCCTGTGCCGTGGATGCCGTAGAGTATGCGTGCCATGTGGCTCATTCCTCGGTGCGCGCCCTTGGCTGCGCGTTCGGTGGTGCGGGGTGGAGGAGGCGGCGCCAGTCGGGCGCCAGTCCGGTGCTAGTCCGGTGCTAGTCCTGGCAGGCGAGCTCGTAGATTGCCGTCGCCGTCTGCCTGTCGAGGCGCAGGAACTGGCCTATGGTTCGCCGTTCGGGCTCGAGCATGTCGACGAGGCGGGGGATGTCCTCCCGCCTGGCGCCGAGGCCCTTGAAGGAGGTCGGCATGCCGCAGGACGCGAGGAAGGCCTTGAAGCGGGCTATGCCCTCCAGGGCGCGTTCGCGCTCTGTGCCGGCCGCGGGATCAACGCCGAAGACGCGGGATGCGAGCTGGGCCGTGCGCGCTGCGCCTCCGGCATGCTCCACGGCGTAGCGCATCCAGGCTGGGAAGACGACGGCAAGGCCTGCGCCGTGGGCGCAGTCGTAGAGGCCCGAGAGTTCGTGCTCCAGGGCGTGGCTGCCCCAGTCCTGGACTCGGCCGACGCCGCAGGTGTTGTTGTGGGCTATGGTGCTGGCCCACATGAGGTTGGCGCGGGCGTCGTAGCTGGCCGGCTCCCTGAGAGCCCTGGGCAGGTTGTCGATGATGGAGAGCAGGATGCCCTCGCAGAGCCTGTCCGTGAGGTCCACTCCGGCGGAGGGGGAGTAGTAGCGCTCGAGCACGTGGGCCATCATGTCGGCCGCTCCGCTGGCCGTCTGGTAGGGGGGCAGGGTGAAGGTGAGCTCGGGGTTGAGCAGGGCGAACTTCGGCTTGACGCACTCGGCATGCAGGGAGCGCTTGCGGCCGTCCTCGCGGGTGACGACGCTGGCCCAGGAGCTCTCGGAGCCGGCGGCCGCGATGGTGAGCACGCAGCCCACGGGCAGGGCCTGTTCGGGCATGCGCGTGCGCTCGTAGAAATCCCAGATGTCGCCCCCGTCCAGGACGCCGGCGGCTATGCCCTTGGCGGAGTCGATGACCGAGCCCCCGCCCACGGCGAGGACGAGATCCACCTTTTCCTTTCTGGCGAGGGCAACGCCCTCCTTGATGAGGCCAAGCCTCGGATTGGGGACGACGCCGCCGAGGCAGACGGCATCGAGGCCCGCCTCCCGGAGGCTTGCCTCGATCCTGGCCAGGAGGCCCGATCGCACGCAGGAGCCGGAACCGTAGTGGACGAGGACCTTGCGGGCGCCGAGGGCCTTCGCTTCTTCGCCTGCCTTGAGCTCGGCGGCGCGTCCGAAGACGAATTTCGTGGGGACGTGGAAGGTGAAGCTTTCCATGGGGCCTCCTCGGGGAGTGGCGGGCTAGGGGTTGGGGGCGTCGATGTCCTCTCGATCGCGGACGACCTCGAGGATGTTCGGCAGCTTGCGTATGCGCTCGATGATGTCGTAGAGCTGGGTAGCGTTCCTGACCTCGACCTTGAGGCGCATGTGGGAGCGGCCTTCGACCGTGGACTTGACGTTGAGCTCGTCGATGTTGATCTCGGCGTCCGCCAGGGCCTGGGCGACGGGCGCCAGGGTGCCGCGGACGTTGTCGGCGATGATGAAGATGCCGGCTGCGTAGGGCTTCTCCTCTTCGCCCTCCCAGTGGACGGAGATGAGCCGCTCGGGCTCCATGTTCGGCACGTTGGGGCAGTCGGCCCGGTGCACGGTGATGCCCTGGCCGCGGCTGATGTAGCCGACGATGGGGTCGCCCGGAATGGGACTGCAGCACTTGGCGAAGCGCATGAGCACGCCGTCCACGCCGGCCACGCCGACGCCGCCGGGGCTCTTGCGCTGGGCGCCGCCGTCCGCAGGCTCGGCCACGGCCTCCTGGACGCTCTTGGGCGTGCCCGGCTCCGGCTCGCCAGGATGGAGGACGGCGTAGAGCTTGTTGAGGATCTTGCGCGGCGTGACGTGGGAATAGCCTACGGCAGCGTAGAGGTCGTCCATGGAGTCGAAGTGCATGTCCTGGGCGACGATGGCCAGATGTCCTTCCTTGGCTGCCCGGATGGCGTTGAGGCTGACCTTGCGGGCTTCCTTCTCCAGCATCTCGCGGCCCAGGGCCACGGCGCGCAGGCGCTCTTCGGTGCGCAGGTAGTGCTGGATGCGGTTGCGGGCGCGGGCAGTCTTGACGAGCTTGAGCCAGTCGCGGTTGGGCTCGCGGTTGGGCTCGGTGATGATTTCGCAGGTGCAGCCGTTGGTGAGCGGGGTGCCCAGCGGCACGAGCTTGCCGTCGATCTTGGCGCCTGCGCAGTGCTGGCCGACCTTGGTGTGGATGTGGAAGGCGAAGTCAAGCGGGGTCGCGCCCTCGGGGAGCTCCTTGACGTCGCCCTTGGGCGTGTAGACGTAGATTTCGTCCTGGAAGAGGTCCAGCTTGAGGGAGCGTATGAAGTCCTTGGAGTCGGCCTCGTCGCGCTGGCGGTCGAAGATTTCGTTGAGCCAGGCGAACTGCTTGAGGTCCTTGCTGCTGACGCGGCCGTGCTCCTTGTAGAGCCAGTGGGCGGCAAAGCCGTGCTCGGCCTGCTGGTGCATCTCCTCGGTGCGGATCTGGACCTCGATGCGCTCGGCGTCCGGGCCGATGATGGTGGTGTGCAGGCTCTGGTAGCCGTTGGCCTTGGGCGTGGAGATGTAGTCCTTGATGCGGCCGTGGACGGGGCGCCACTTCTGGTGCACGAAGCCGAGGACCGCGTAGCAGTCCTTGACGTCCTTGACGATGACGCGGAAGGCCATGATGTCGTGCATTTCGTCGAGCGTCAGGGACTCGGCCTGCATTTTTTTGGAAATGCTGTACTTGTGCTTGATGCGGCCGTAGACCCGGCCCTCGATGCCGTTGCTCGAGAGGATGTCCTCGAGCATGCCGACGACCTTCTGGATGAAGTTCTTCTCCACCACCTGGTGCGCTTCCAGCCAGTGCTCAATCTGGTTGTAGACGTCGGGCCGAAGGTACTTGAAGCTCAGGTCCTCGAGCTTGCGCATGATGACGTAGAGGCCGAGGCGGTTGGCCAGGGGAGCGTAGATGTCCATGGTCTCCTGGGCGATGCGCTTCTGCTTGTACGCCTTCTGGAAGTCGAGCGTGCTCATGTTGTGCAGGCGGTCGGCCAGCTTGACCATGATGACGCGCAGGTCGTTGGTCATGCCGAGAATCATCTTGCGGATGTTTTCGGCCTGAGCCTCTTCCTTGTTGTCGAAGACGATCTTGCTGATCTTGGTGACGCCGTCGACGATGTCGGCCACCTCGTCGCCGAAGTTGTCGGCGATGTCGTCGATGGTGGTGCCGGTGTCCTCGACCGTATCGTGGAGCAGGCCCGCGGCGATGGTGGGCTCGTCGAAGCCGAGCTCGGCCAGAGTGTGGGCGACGGCGAGGGGGGG
>JAEEPQ010000002.1 GCA_016284885.1 Desulfovibrio sp. | reverse complement strand
GCCGGCTGGGCCTCGCCGGCCTTGGCCTCGACGGCCTTTGCTTCGTCGCTCTTGGCCTCGCCGGCCTTGGCTTCGTCGCTCTTGGCCTCGCCGCTCTTGGCCTCGCCGGCCTTGGCGTCCTTCTTGCCCGAATCCTTGACGCACTGGGCATAGGCCTTCTCTCCGACAAGCAGCCCCTGCATCGAGGCCGGCTTTTGAGGATCGCTGAAGAGGCCCTTGTCCGAGGCCATTTCGGCAAAGCGTACGCGGGCAACGTCCGTCTCCAGGGCACGGGAGGTGCCCGGACCGCAGAAGGCCAGCACCGTGGGGTCGGCGCGCAGGGATATGGGGTGCAGATTCATGCCCCCCATGAGCGCTTCAAACACGTTCTCCAGCTTGTCCAGACCGTTGTCGCCGATTTCCTGCATGAGCCTGAGGCGCGCAACGGCGCGATCCTCGCTTTTGCCGAAGGCGAAGCTGACAACGCCCGTCCAGACGGCGCCGCCGGCGCGCACGGGCAGGATGCATTCGCCCGTCACCGGGTCGTCAAAGACGCCTGGCGTGTCCTTGGCAAGCTGGTGCACGTCGCCCCGGGTCGCGGCCTTGGCAAGTTCGGCAACGTCGACGGCGCCGGGCGCGTCTTGGGCAAAGCGCAGGTCGGTAACGTCGATGGCAAGCTTCTCTCCGCCCTCCACGGCCAGCTCAGGCTTTCCCTGCTCGTCAAAGGAGAGGACCAGCTTGAGCTCGTTCTTGTCCTTGAGGGGAGCGGGGTCCTTGAGGACGATGCGTCCGCGTCCATAGTCAAGCGCAATCGTCTGGATCTCCTTGAGCGTTTCGTTGCCGCAGTCGACGGTTTCGCCGGGGCGAGACTGCATGAAGTTGAGCATGCTCATCTTGTGGCCGTCGTCTGTCAGCCCGGCTAGAAACACGGAGAGGATTTCGGATTTCGAGGTGTTGGCGATGTGGACGTCGAGCGCGTGAGCCGGCAGGGCGGTGCAGGACGCCAGCAGCAGGGCAAGAAGAGGTGTGCGTGCGTGCATAATGGCTTACCTGATTGAGATTGATTGAGATGCCAGCCGGCTAATCGCCGGCTGGCGCAAGAGAGGCATTGCTTGTTCGGAGGCAGGACGCCAGCAGGCTCCGCTTCGCGGCGTGCGGAGCCTGCTGGCGTCTAGCTGTATTTCTTTAGCATTTCATTGCCCACGGCTTCAACGTCTGTGGCCATCTTTGCCCGTTCGGCAGTGATGCGGGCGCGCAGGGCATCGTCGGAGAGGGCAAGGATCTGGGCCGCCATCCAGGCCGCGTTGCGGGCGCCGGCCTTGTCGCAGGCCACGGTGGCAACCGGGAAGCCCGGAGGCATCTGCACGGTGGAGAGCAGGGCGTCCAGGCCTCCGAAGGCAGTCCCGGAGATGGGGATGCCGATGACGGGCCTGGCGGTCCTCGCGGCTACGGCGCCAGCCAGATGGGCTGCCATGCCGGCCGCACAGATGAAGACCTTGGCGCCGGCCTTCTCCTGCTCGGCGACTATCCTGGCGGTGCGCTCCGGCGTGCGGTGGGCCGAGGTGACGGTCAGGTAGAAGTCGATGCCAAGCCTGCCGAGGATTTCGGCGCAGGGGGCAACCTTCTCCTCGTCGGAGTTGGAGCCCATGAGAATAACTACGCTTGCCACGGCTTCCTCCTTAGGCCTTCTTGAGGCGCGCAATGCCCTTCTGGCCGATGTCGTTGCGGCAGTAGCTGTTCGGCATGGCGATGCAGCCAACGGCCTTGTAGGCCAGCTTCTGGGCGGCTTCAAGGCCGTCGCCGAGGGCGGTCACGCACAGGACGCGGCCACCGCTGGAGCAGAGCTGGCCATCCTTAAGGCTGGTGCCGGAATGGAAGACCTTGACGTCCTCCAGAGCGTCCGCCTTGTCAGTGCCGGTGATGGGCATGCCCTTGCTGTACTTGCCGGGATAGCCTTCGGCGGCCACGACTACGCCGAGCGCGGATTTGGGGTTGAAGGCAACGAGGCTGGGTTCGAGGGTGCCGTTGATGCAGGCGTCCATGATGTCGACGAGGTCGCTTTGCAGGCGCATGAGCAGGGGCTGGCATTCGGGATCGCCGAAGCGCACGTTGTACTCGAGTACCTTGGGACCGTCCGCGGTCATCATGAGACCGGCGTAAAGTATGCCCGTGAAGGGGTGGTCCTCCTTGGCCAGCTGGGCGAGCACGGGGCGGATGACCAGGTCGGTCGCCTCCTCGATCTTGTCGTCGGGCAGTATGGGCGCGGGCGTGTAGGCACCCATGCCGCCGGTGTTGGGTCCCTTGTCGCCGTCCCAGGCAGCCTTGTGGTCCTGAGCAGAGGACAGGGGCACGGCGGTCTTGCCGTCGCAGAAGCAGAGCAGGGAGGCTTCCTCGCCCACAAGGCACTCTTCGATGACGATTTTGCTGCCGGCTTCGCCGAAGGCGTGTTTTTCCATGATCTCGCTGACGGCGTCGAGGGCTTCCTGGGTGGTCTGGGCTACGATGACGCCCTTGCCGGCCGCAAGGCCGTCGGCCTTGACGACGAGGGGGGCGCCGCGCTTCTGCACGAAGGCCTTGGCGGCCGCCGCGTCTTCGAAGACGGCGCAGGCCGCCGTGGGCACGCCGGCCCGGCCCATGAGATCCTTGGCAAAGTACTTGCTGCCTTCCAGCTGGGCGCAGTAGCGGTCGGGACCAAAGCAGGGCACGCCTGCGGCCGTCATGGCGTTGGTGATGCCGAGCGTCAGGGGAAGCTCGGGGCCGGGCACGACGAGGTCGACCTTTTCGCTGCGGGCTAGCTTGGCGAGGCCAAGGATGTCGCTGACGTCGACATCGATGCAGCGCACGCCTTCCATGGCTATGCCGCCGTTGCCGGGGGCCACGATGATGTCCGTGACGCGGGGGCTCTGCTTGAGTTTCCAGACCAGGGCGTGCTCGCGCCCTCCTGAACCGATAACGAGGATGCGCACAGGCTACTCCTTTGGGATTGAAAAGCCCCCCGTGTCCGGGGGGCCAGGCATTGCGTTTAGCGGTTGGGATTGACTTCGAAGTCGCTCATGTCCGCAGGCGTGCGGGGATTGGTCGCGGACAGGTCGAGCGGGTAGGCCGTCACCATGCACTGGCGGCTGCCGATGCCGAGGTCGGGGGAGGTGTTGAGACCGACAACGAGGTCAAGGACGCCGTCGTTGTTGACGTCGGCGAGGTCGACGGCGGCGACGGAACCGCGGATGCGGCGGGTCTTCCACTTCAGGGCGAGGCCGACGCCGTCCCAGTACAGGGCGTGGATTTCGCCCTGGGGGAAGTAGCGGTAGCGCTCAAAGATCTGGGAGGCGGTGGAGACGGGCTTGTTCACCAGCAGAACGGGCTCGCCGGTGCGCCCGATGTCGGCGGTGACGAGGTTCATGGGGGCGTAGTAGCGGCTGGGCAGCTGGTAGTTCTTGTCGAGGCCCATGCCGGGCATGCCCTTGTAGTGGTCCATGCCGATGGCGGACCCGGAGAAGCGCTCCATGGTGGTGTGGACAAGGCTGTTGCTCTTGCCCTGATAGAGCTTGATGCGTTCGTCTTCCGTCAGCACGACGAGCTGTTCGGTGCGGCTTTCGCGGCCTGCGGGCAGCCAGTTGAAGTTGAAGCAGGTGGTGCCCTTGGGCAGATCAAGCTTGGTGCCGGGCTTGTAGCTGTCGCCGACGCGCTCCATCACGCGCGGGCCGCCAGGGGCGAAGAGGTTGACGGAGTCCCAGCCCTGGCCGACGAGAGTGGGGGTGAAGTAGGGCGGGATCTTGGCGACGCTGACGAAGTAGGGGCAGCGCTTGGCCAGCTGGCTGAAGCGGTTGCCCTTGAAGGTGTAGAAGAAGGAGTAGGGACGGTTGCTGTCCTCTTCATAGGTGCAGACCACGAGGTCCAGGACGCCGTCGCGGTTGATGTCCATGGTGCGCAGGATGAAGTTGTTGTTGGTCGACGAGACGCGCTCGCGGCCCAGCTCCTCCATGCGCTGGTTCCTGCCGGACCAGGTGTAGATGGCGATGTCGTGGTCGGTCATGATGGCGATCTCGTTCTTGCGGTCGCCGTTGAAGTCGCCCACGGCCATGCCGGCCATCTTGAAGGGCAGGCGCTGGGTGCGCAGACGCGATCCGTCGCTTGAGCCGGAGCCTTGGTAGCGGAACTGCGGGTTCAGGTAGGTCTGGCCGGGAGGCGTGCCACCGTCCCTGCCGGTTTCGTTCATAATGATGTCGTTGCTGCGGGCCCCTCGCTGGGGGGCCGCGCTGGCAGTCTGTGCCATGAAGCCCACGGCGATCATGCAGCAGAGGGCGAGAAGGCGGTGCAGTTTTTTCATAAGGTCTCCTTGTTCGGGGGAGTCAGGGGGCCCCGTGCCGGCAAGGGCGCCGGGGAGCCTTGGCCTCGGCCACAGGTGGCTGAGTGCTTGATGATACGCCTTGCCTGTCCGGCGCGCAATGCATTGAAATCCGGCTTCGCCGCAGGGCGGGAGGGCAGGCGGCCGCGTCAGGCTCCCTGCGCCTTGCCGAGCGCCAGCAGGCGGGCTCCCCAGCAGGCCTGGCCGTAGGCTATGCCGCCGTCGCCTGGCGGAAGCAGCCTGTTCAGGAAGAGGCGGAAGCCCCGCCTGGCAAGGCCTTCGGTCAGCAGGCCGGCCAGGAGCCTGTTCTGCATGACGCCGCCGGCGAGGGCGACGCTGGAAAGGCCCGTGCGCTCCCGTCCCATGACGCAGAGTTCGCAGAGCAGGCGGGCGAGCTCTTCGTGGAAGAGCCGCGCGCAGAAGGCGGCCTCTGCGCCCTCCCGGAAGCGTTGGGCCAGGAGTCCAAAGAGCGCTTTCGAGGGCAGGGTCAGCAAGCCGTTCCGTTCCTGGCAGGCAAGGTCGCCGGCGCTTCCCGCAGGCAGGGGCGGACTCGCCAGCGCGGCCTGCTCGAGGCGCATGGCCGCCTGACCCTCGTAGCTGGTCTGCGTGCACAGGCCAAGCTCGGCTGCAGCCGCGTCGAAGAGCCTGCCGCAGCTGGAGGCCAGTGGCGTGCTGATCCGGCGCTGGACCATCTCCTGCACGGCTCTGGCGGCAGGGCCGCGCTCGGCATGCCAGCGCCGTTTGCCCGCGTCGTCGCCTGCCTCAAGGGCAAGGCCGAAGGCAATACGCCAGGGTTCCCTGGCCGCCTGGTCGCCGCCGGGCAGAAGCAGGGGCTCGAGGCTGCCGAGGCGTTGCCAGGAGGTCTGGCCGAGGTCTGCCAGCATGAGCTCGCCGCCCCAGACCGTGCCGTCCGTGCCAAGGCCCGTGCCGTCCAGGGCGAGCGCCAGGGAAGGCTCCAGCATGCCGTTTTCCGCCAGCGCGCCGAAGGCGTGGGCCGCGTGGTGCTGGAGACTCTCGAAATGGGCGCCGCAGCTCATGGCAAGCGCCTTGGCGAAATGCCGCGACGGGAAGTCCGGATGGTCGTCCGCCACGCACAGGGCTGGCTCGACTTCCAGCAGCTCCATGAGGTGGCCTGCGGCCTCCTCGTAGAAGTCGGAGGCTGCCGTGCTTTCCAGATCGCCGATGTGCTGGCCGGCAAAGGCGTCTGCGCCCCTCGTGAAGCAGCAGCAGGCCTTGAGCCCTGCGCCGGCGCCGAAGACGCAGTCGCCCTCTCTGGCGCCTGGAACGGGCGCCGGCGAGGGCACGTAGCCCCGGGCCCGCCGGAAGAGGACGGTGCGCTCGAAGGGCGTGCCTTCCCCGTGCACGGCCGCCACGCTGTCGTCCACGCGGCAGAGTATGTCTCTGTCGTGGAGCAGGAAGCAGTCGGCAATGTCCGCCAGGCGGGAGAGCGCTTCCCGGTTGCCGAGGCAGATGGGGTCGCCTGAGAGGTTGCCCGAGGTCATGACCAGCAGGGGCGGACGCCGGCCCTGCCGGCGCATCTCCTCGCCGAGCAGGTCGAAGAGCGTCGCGTGCAGGGGCGTGGTCGGGAGCATGACGCCGACGGTAGCCGTGTCGGGCGCAACGGAGGGAGCCAAGGCGTCCGGAGCAAGGCCGGGGCGCCTTGCCAGCACTGCGACGGGCCTGGCGGAGGAGGTCAGGAGCGCTTCCTCGGCCACAGAGACAAGGCAGATGTCCCTGATGTCCTCGAGGCTTCCCGCCATGAGGGCAAAGGCCTTGTGGGGGCGCAGCTTGCGTTGCCTGAGGGTCTGCACGGCAGCTTCGCTTCTGGCGTCGCAGGCCAGCTGGAAGCCGCCAAGGCCGCGGATGGCGCAGATCCTGTCGCCAGCCAGGGCGTTGGCCGTTCTGGCCAGGGCCTGCTGCATGTTCGCAGGCGCAGGCTCCGTTTCTGCAGGAAGCTTCCCGTCGTGGGGCTCTACAAGCCACAGGCGAGGGCCGCAGGCCGGACAGGCTATGGGCTGGGCGTCGAAGCGCCGGTCCATCGGATCCCGGTACTCCCTGGCGCAGTCCGGGCAGAGCGGGAAGCAGGCCATGGAGGTGGTCTTCCTGTCGTAGGGAATGGCGCGCGTGATGGTGTAGCGCGGTCCGCAGTTCGTGCAGCTCGTGAAAGGGTAGCGCCAGCGCCGGTTGGCCGGATCGCGCATGTCGCGCAGGCAGTCGGGGCAGATGCCGACGTCCGGACTGATGAGCACGTTGTGGCCTTTGCGGCCATGGCTTTCGGCGATGGCAAATTCCCGCTCGCCCTGAACGGGCGCGATCTCCCTGACGGCCAGCCCCGTGAGCACGGCAAGCGGGGGCAGGCCCGCCTTCAGGGCTTCGGGAAAGGCACGGACGCGTTCGGGGGCGCCCTGGATCTCGATGACGACGCCGTCGGAGGTGTTGCCCACATGGCCCGTGAGCCCGAGGCCGCGGGCTATCCTGTAGACGGTGGGCCGAAAGCCGACGCCCTGGACCTGGCCCTGGGCCGTGCAGGCCAAGCGGACCGCAGGTGTTGAGTCTTGCGTATGCATGTGCCTATTATAGAAGATACGCCGTTCGATACAACAGCCGTGCGCCCCGGGGCGCAGAGGAGGTCGCCATGTCGCAGAGCCAGTACCAGTACCAGGGATTTGCCCAGGGCCAGGGGCCAGTCGCGTCCTACCCGCAGGGCTGCACGGGCTGCCCCGTGGCCCAGATTCCCGAGCACGTCTGGAAGTCGCTCTTCAAGCCGCCCTTCCGCAAGCGCCATCCCTTCGTCTTCTGGCTGTGCTGGGCCCTTGCCCTGATCGTCTTCGTCTGCGTCTGCGCGGTCGCATCGGAAGACAGCGGCGCGCCCAGCGAGGAGAGCATCGCCCTGATCAGCGTCAACGGCGTCATCAGCGACAACATGAAGCTGCTCAGGTGGATCAAGACCATCTCCGAGAGCGACAAGGTGAAGGGCGTGCTTCTGCGCGTCGACTCCCCCGGCGGAGGCGCGGCGGCCTCCAACGAGCTCTATATGGCCCTGAAGGCGCTCGGCAAGAAGAAGCCTCTTGCCGTCTCCATGGGCTCGGCCGCGGCCTCGGGCGGCCTCATGGTGAGCATGGCGGGCGAGCGCGTCTTCGCCTCCGGCTCGACGGTCACGGGCTCCATCGGCGTGCGCATGGACATCATGCAGCTGCGCAAGCTGGCCGACACCCTCGGCGTCGGTCAGGAAACCCTGACCAGCGGCCCTTTCAAGGATGCCGGCTCCGTGCTGCGCCCCCTCTCTGAGGAGGAGCGCGAGTACCTCATGGGCGTCATCAGGGACATGCACGGGCAGTTCGTGGACATCGTGGCCGAAGGACGCAAGATGCCCCGCGAGAAGGTCGAGGCGCTTGCCAACGGCAAGATCTACACGGGCAGGGAGGCCGTTGCCAACGGGCTCGTCGACGAGCTTGGCGACATGCAGGCCGCCCACGCCTGGCTGTGCCAGAAGACCGGCGTGCCCGAGAAGCGCAAGCTTGCCAGAATGCCCAAGGACAAGACCTGGCTCAAGGAGCAGATGGAGACCCTGCTGCACATCGACCTGCGCGAGCTTGCCTCTGAGGCGGCCAGGACTGGTCCCGTCTTCTCCTACTAGCGCCGGGCAGGACCTTCCTGCTCTCCCTCCTGCGCCCTTAGCCGGACGGCCTTTTGGCGTCCGGCTCCAGTTCTGTTTTTCCTTTCAGCCCTGCGGAGCCGAAAGGCTTCCCAAGCCTGTCAAGGTTCAAGATGCTAATTGAAAATAAATTTTAATTTCTTTTCTTTGAACAACTTGAAAAAAGAAGCTAATTTCATTTTTAATCCGTACGGAGGAAGGGCTCGGAGCCCGCACCTCTGGCCGTTTTGGCTGATGGCAGGCTGAAACCAATGCATGCAGCTGCCGCCAGGCAGGGCGGACCTCCCCTTCTGAGGGTAGGCGCCCTGAGCGGCATTTGGGAGGAGAGTTGTGACGCTCAATTGTATATTGCGGTCTTGGAGTACTATCGTTCCGGAGATCATTGCACTTTCGTTGTGGCGAAGGTGGTACCGCCGTTCCGGCGAAGAGGAATGTCAAGCGACGTTAAATCTGACCCCCAAAGCGACATAATTTTTGACCCCCCTCCCCACAGGGAGAGGGGCGGGTCGCTACGCAGCAGACATGGAAGGGATGCTGTCGCCTCCTCTCTTTGCTACAGTCGTTATGCTGTTCAACTACGCGATGTCGCGTCGCAATCTGGACAGCAGACCGGTTGAGCGGCAGCGCGGCCGGAACTGGGCCGGAAACGGGATGTCCGGAACGCAGGACGCAAAAAGGCCCGCCGGCATGCAGCGCGGCGGGCCCCGTGAACTCTTGGGATGGGAGGTGGCTTAGGCCTGCTCTTCCTCAGCGTCGCCCTGGGCGGCCTGCTTCAGCAGATCGCCGAGGTTCTGTGAGCCGGCTTCCTGGGGGCCGGTGTGGTACTCCTTGCCCTTCTCCTCGCGGGTCTGCTTGATGGAGAGGCCGAGGCGGCGCTCTTCGGCGCTGACGTGGATGACCTTGGCTTCGATTTCCTGGCCTTCCTGGAACATCTCGGCGGGCGTCTTGACCTTCTTGAGTCCGAGCTCGGAAACGTGCACCAGGCCTTCGACGCCTTCTTCGACCTCGACGAAGAGGCCGAAGTCGGTGATGTTGGTGACGATGCCCTTCACGGTGCAGCCCACGGGGTAGGTGGTGGGCACGTGGGTCCAGGGATCCTCGACCAGCTGCTTGATGCCGAGAGTGAACTTCTCGTTCTCCTGATCGACAGTGAGCACCTTGGCCTGCACGGTGTCGCCGACCTTGTAGACTTCGCTGGGATGGCGGATCTTCTTGGTCCAGGAGATGTCGGAGACGTGGATGAGGCCGTCGATGCCGTCCTCGATGCCGATGAACATGCCGAATTCGGTGATGTTCTTGATGGTGCCCTCAAGAATGGTGCCCTCGGGGTACTTCTCGGCGACCAGCTCCCAGGGATTGGGACGCACCTGCTTCATGCCGAGGCTGATGCGCTTCTTCTCGGCATCGACGCCCAGAATGACGACTTCGACCTCGTCGCCGGTGTGGATGAGCTGGGAGGGATGGCGCAGCTTGCGGGTCCAGGACATCTCGGAGATGTGCACCAGGCCCTCGACGCCGGGCTCGAGCTCGACGAAGGCGCCGTAGTCGACGAGGTTGGTTACCTTGCCGGTGGCCTTGCTGTTGACCGGGAAGCGGGTGGTGATGGCTTCCCACGGATCAGGCACGAGCTGCTTGAGGCCGAGGGAGACCTTGCAGTTCTCGCGGTCGAAGGAGAGCACCTTGAGGGTCAGATCCTGGCCCAGGGTGATGAGCTCCTTGGGATGGCGGATGCGGCGCCAGCTCATGTCGGTGATGTGGAGCAGGCCGTCCAAGCCGCCCAGATCGACGAAAACGCCGTACTCGGTGATGTTCTTGGCCTTGCCTTCCACGATCTGGCCCTCGGAGAGGGTCTCGAGGAGCTGCTGGCGCTTGTTGTCGCGCTCCTCTTCGAGCAGCACGCGGCGGGACACGATGACGTTGCTGCGGCGGCGGTTGATTTTGAGGACGCGGAACTCGTATTCCTGGTTCACCAGAGCGTCCATGTCCGGAACGGGACGCAGGTCGACATGGGAGCCGGGGAGGAAGGCCTCTACGCCGCCGATGTCGACGGTGTAGCCGCCCTTGATGCGGCGCATAATCTTGCCGCTGATGGTCTCGTTGTTTTCCTGCACCCGTTCAAGCTGGTCGAATACCTGCATGCGCTTGGCCTTTTCGAAGGAGAGGGTGATGGTTCCCTCCATCTCGTTCTTGCGGACGACGTAGACGTCGATCTTGTCGCCCACCTTGACCGTTATATTGCCCGCGATATCGCGGAATTCACTGGTGGGGATCTGACCTTCGCTCTTGAAGTTCACGTCCACCAGAACTGTAGCATCGTCAATCTGGACTATCTCGCCAGTGGTGAGAGAGCCCTCTTCGAGGTCGCCGAAATCAGAGTTTGAATAGTTGTCAAGGGCGGCTTCGAAATCAAAGGTTTCGTTGTCCGTCCCGGTTTCCTGCATTGCCATATAAACTAAGCCTCCAAACATGATTTTGTCCTCCGCGAGGACAATGGACTAGTTTATAGGAAAAGGGGCGGACTAGCAAGATAGAGGTGCCGGCCAAAAGCGGGTCCAGACGGGCGGTGGCGGGCCTTTGCGGGGAGGAGGGGAGCCTTTCGGCGTCCCCGTCTAGGCGTTGCCGAATTCGGGCGGTCGCCTGTCGAAGGGCACGTCGGTGATGCGGTGGATGCGTATGCCGTACCTGCCGCCGGCGGAGCACATGGGGCAGCCGTCGGCGATGAGGATGCAGGAGGGATCAAGCTCCAGGGGGTCGATGCCGATCTCGTTCAGCATGTCCGTAGCCTGGCCCGGCTTCAGGTAGACGGGCTGCCCGCAGCGGCCGCACTCGGCATAGACGAGCTCGGGATCGTAGCCGTGGCGCAGGGCGCCGTCCGGGGCATTGATCTCTGGACGGGCGGATGCGACCTTCTTGGTCTGCGTCATGGACAGCCTCCCTTGGGATGGGCGAACGTGGGATGGGCGAACGTGGGACGCGGCGACCCTGCGTTCCGGGAAGCCGGAAAGGCCTCGGCCGGGGGATGGCGCGCGGTTTGACTCTGGGCGACATCTTCGCAAAAATGGCCCGCGGCCGCAATGTCTGGCTGTCGGCCAAGTTCCACCGGGAGGTGTCCATGGGCATGCCGGCTTCACGAATCAACCTGCTTCCTCCAGCCCTGTGCAACCAGATTGCCGCAGGCGAGGTGGTCGAGCGTCCCGCAAGCGTGGTCAAGGAGCTTGTGGAGAACAGTCTCGATGCCTGGGCAACGCGCATCGACGTGGCGCTCGAGAACGGCGGGCAGGGGCTCATCCGCGTGCAGGACGACGGCACGGGCATACGGGCCGAGGACCTGGCGCTGGCGGTGACCAGGCATGCCACGAGCAAGATTGCGGACATCGGCGACCTCGAAAGCATCCAGTCCTACGGCTTCCGCGGCGAGGCGCTTCCCAGCATCGCCTCCGTCTCTTCCTTCAGCGTGGCCTCTGCCTGCGTCCTTCCCGGCGGGGAAACGGAGAGCCACGTCCTGCGCGTGGAGTACGGCGAGGAGCAGGGCATGGCTCCCGGCGCCCTGCACAGGGGCACCATCGTGGAGGTGCGGGGCCTCTTTGCCAACGTGCCGGCTCGCCTCAAGTTCCTGCGCAGCCCCGCCACCGAGATCAAGCGCTGCCAGGAGTGGCTGGCGCGGCTTGCCCTTGCCCGCACGGACGTGGGCTTCACCCTGGAGAGCGACGGCAGAAGGCTGCTTGACTTCCTGCCGGGCCAGACCCTGCTCGACAGGCTCTGCCTCGTCTGGCCGAGCCTCGTCACCGATGCCCTTGCGCCCTTCGATCACAGCCAGCACGGCATGCGCGTCCACGGCCTGTGCGCGCATCCCAGCGTGAGCCAGGCCAAGAGCGGACGCCTGCTCGTCTACGTCAACGGCCGCAGCGTCACGGACAAGACCGTCTTTGCCGCCGTGCGCGAGGCCTACAGCGGCCGGATCACCAGCCGGGACCATCCGCAGGCCGTCGTCTTTCTGGAGCTCGATCCCACCGAGGTGGACGTCAACGTCCATCCCGCCAAGAGCGAGGTGCGCTTCAGGGACGAGTCTGCCGTCTTCGGCTGCGTGGCGACGGCCCTGCGCCAGGCGCTTGACAACCTGGCAGGCCAGGCGCCGGGAAGCGCCCCCTCTGCTGGGGAAGGACAGGCAGTCCAGGACCTGCAGGAACGGTCCGCGGCCTTTGCTCCGGCGAGATCTGCCCCGCTCTGGAGCCAGGGGGTCGAGCCGGCGCCACAGGGGTTCTGGGGGCGCATCGATGCGCCGCTTTCGCCTGCCCTCTCCTTTGCCCGGAAGACTGGCGCGCCGGCTCAGGCCAGCGCCGACGGGGAGTGGGTGGTGTCGAAGCTAGGCGACGAGGCGCTGGCGCCGCTGGAGTCGTTGCAGGCAGCGGAGCAGGGTTGCCAGGCTCCGCTTGACCAGCCGCGGGTTCTGCCGCCGGGCATGCCTGTCCGCGACGTCCTCTCAGCCAGCGAAGGCCTGCCGGACGGCCCCGCCCCGTGGGGAGCTGCCCCGCAGGACGCCGTTCAGGATGGCGCCTGCACGTCAGCCAGAGCTCCGCTCAAGGCAGGCCCTCTGGAGTACCTTGGCCAGGTGGCGGATACCTACCTCGTCCTGCGCGACGAGACGGGGGCCCTGGTGCTGCTCGACCAGCATGCGGCCCACGAGCGCGTCCTCTTTGCCAGGTTCACGACCAGAGGCTACCGCGGCGCAAGGCAGATGCTGGCGCTTCCCCTGGAGCTTTCTCTCCGGGCCCCGGAGAGCGCCCGCTGGCTCGAGCTCAAGGGCATGCTGGAGGGCCTCGGCTTCGAGGGCGAACTCTCGGGTGCACGGCTTGCCGTCTCGGCCATGCCCGCCATGCTGGAGCGCGCTGTCGCCGAGGCGTTTCTGCGGGCCTGCCTTGCCGGTGGCAGGGACGACTTCAACGCGCACTTTGCGCAGATGGCCTGCAAGGCTGCCGTCAAGGCCGGGCAGCGGCTCTCGCCGGACGAGGCGCTCAAGCTCGTGTCGGACTGGCTTGCCGTGCCGGAGCGCGAATACTGCCCGCACGGCCGTCCCGCGGTTCTGCGCTGGGACGCCCAGGCGCTGGAGAAGCTCTTCAAGCGCCGGCAGTCATAGGCAACTTGGCCAGCCTGGCCGGCTTGGCCGGCAAGAGGCGCGTTCCGGCCTTGCCCGGACCTAGAAGCCGTTGAAGTCGAGAGCGTTGTTGAGGGAGCCCGAGCGCTCCTGCATGAAGCCGCCCTGGAGGGTGAAGCGCGTGATGGTCCAGTTCTCAAGGTCCAGCACGTCCATCTTGCCCGTGGTCTCTTTGGTCAGGTGGCGCTTGATGCAGGCTGCCGCCTCCTCCACGGGGAAGTAGAGCCCCTCGAAGGAGACGAGGACGAGCGGGCCGTCTTGCGTCACCGTCTCGGCGGGGCTCTCGTCGGCGTGCACGGCGTCCTGGACGGCTTCCCTCAGCTCGTCCGCAAGGCCTTGCGCGGCGCCGGATATGCTGGCGTAGACTTTGAGGAGTATGGGCTGGCTCATGGCGCCCCCGGCGCAAAGAACGCGGCCGGAGCGCTGGCGGGGCCAGCCCTCCGGCCGGGAGAAAACGGAAGGGAGAACGCGGTCTAGCGGCCGGTCCTGTCTGCCACCTTGATAGCCATGGACTTGACTATCTCGGCAAGGGTCTGGCGCAGGCAGTTCTCGACGGCGCTGCTGGAGGGCAGGCCGGTGTGCGTCTGGCTCGAGGAGAGGGTCTCGGTGAGCAGGGTCTTCTGGCTGTTGGCCAGGGCGTACTTCACTGTGACCGTCGTGGTGAAGGAGGAGATGGAGTCCTCGGTGACGGTGATGTCGCGCAGCGATCCGGTGAGCATGTAGTCGGGCTTGCCCTTGATGGCCTCGGCCGTGGTGCCGGCGTAGGCAACCTGGAAGCCCTGGGCAGCCAGGGCGTTGGCCGCCGCCCGGCCGGCCCATTCTCTGGCGTCGTCCGTGGTGGTGAAGTAGCTCTTGTCGCGGCGCAGGCCGATGGAGCTAGGATCGGGACGCTTGTCGTCGAACTTCACGACCGTGACGGTGGCTGCCGACGGCGAGGGCAGGACGGTCTTGTCGGGCGTGACCGCAAGCAGGCGGACGCTGTTGCTAGGGCCGCAGGCCGCAAGCAGGGCGCAGAGGACGAGCAGGCAGGAGAGCAGAAGCGCACGCTTTTTCATGGAGAGTACCTCCGTGTGCCTTCCCAGGACCGGGCCCGGGGCTGGGGCAGGCCGAAGCCTGCCGCGGGTTGGCGTTGCCGGCCTTGGCCTTGGCCTGCGGACGGCGGAGAAAACAGAACAAATTTGCAGAGGTCTATGTTACGGGGAAACATGCCGCCTTGCAAGGCGCGGGGCGGGCGTGCTAGGAAAGCCGTTCGCATGCCAAGGGCCAGGCGCCCTGCCAGCCGGACGCGCGAGCGTGGGCTGCAACATGAATGCTTCCGCGGCGGGCCGGGGGATCCCCGGGGCTTGCGGCGGAGAGCCGTGAGGACGGAGAATGCTAGATCTCAAACTGGTACAGAAGCAGCCTGAAGTGCTGGCCAAAGCTCTGCGCGACCGCCGCTCCAAGCTGACCATCGACGAATTTCAGGAGCTCGACGGCAGGCGCCGCAAGCTCATCGCGGAAGTGGAGACCCTGAAGGGCCAGCGCAATAAGGCCTCCCAGGAAGTGGCGAAGCTGAAGAAGGAAGGCGCAGACGCCTCGGCCCTGCTGCAGGAGCTGGGCAAGCTTTCCGACAGGATCAAGGCCTGTGATGCCGAGACTGTCGAAGCCAAGGCGAAGGTCGAGGAATGGATGATGGGCGTGCCCAACATCCCGGACGCATCAGTGCCCGTGGGCAAGGACGAGACCGAGAATGTCGAGATTGCCCGCTGGGGCTCGCCCCGGGAGTTCGAAGACGAGCCTCTCGCCCACTGGGAGGTGGGCCAGAAGCTCGACGGCGCCCTCGACTTCGAGCGCGCCGCGCGCCTGGCGGGCAGCCGCTTCGTGGTCTCCTTCGGCTGGGCCGCGCGCCTCGACCGCGCGCTTGCCAACTTCTTCCTGGACCAGCACACCCTCAAGGACGGCTATATCGAAGTGAATCCGCCCTTCATTGTCAACAGCGCCACCATGACCGGCACGGGACAGCTCCCCAAGTTCGAGGAGGACCTCTTCCGGCTGCGCGAACAGGACTACTACCTCATCCCCACGGCCGAGGTGCCCCTGACCAACCTTCACGCCGGCGAGGTGCTGGACGAGGCGGACCTGCCCCGAGGCTACACGGCGGCCACCCCCTGCTTCCGCTCCGAGGCCGGCTCCGCCGGCAAGGACACGCGCGGCCTCATCCGCATGCACCAGTTCATCAAGGTGGAGATGGTGCGCTTTGCCCATCCCGACGACAGCTTCAACCAGCTAGAGATTCTGACCGGCCATGCCCGCGCCCTGCTGGAGGCCCTGGAGCTGCCCTACCGCCAGATCGTGCTCTGCACGGGCGACATGGGCTTCGGCGCGGTCAAGACCTACGACCTCGAAGTCTGGTTGCCCAGCCAGAAGACCTACCGGGAGATCTCCTCCTGCTCCAACTGCGGCGACTTCCAGGCCCGCCGCGCCAACATCCGCTTCAAGCCCAAGGGTGGCAAGTCCCAGTACGTGCACACCCTGAACGGCTCGGGCCTGCCCACCGGCAGGACCATCGCGGCCATCCTCGAAAACGGCCAGCAAAAGGACGGATCCGTTGTCCTTCCCAAGGTGCTCGTCCCCTACATGGGCGGCGTCGAGGTGCTCGAGCCCACGGGCAGGCAGTTCTAGCCCCTGCCGGGCCAATGTTCAGAGGCCGCCGGTTCCGGAACTGCGGAGCCGGCGGCCTCTCTTCGTTGAGTCTGCCGCATGTGCCGCCCTGGACGCCGGGGCGCCCTGGACTGCGCTATGCCTGGCCGCGGTAGAAGTTGATGAGGCAGCCGTCGAGTATGGTCTGGCGCTCGTCGTCCGTGAGGTGGCCGAGCGAGAGGGTGATCTTCTCGGCCTGCGCCATGCCTTCTTGCATCAGGTAGGCCGTGACGCTCTCAGCCTTGTTCTTGAGGGCTTGGCGTATGCCGGGAACGAGGATGAGATCGTCGACGCGCAGCCGGTTGCCCAGATCCAGAGGCGCCGTGAAGGGCAGCATTCCCCAGTTGACGAGATTGGAGCGGTAGCGCTTGGTGGCGTACTCCACGGCGATGTTGGCCCAGCCGCCGAGCACCTTCTGGCTGGAGGCGGCCTGCTCGCGGGCGCTGCCGTCGCCGGGCTTCACGGCGAAGATGGTGGAGCCGATGCCGAAGCGCTCGAGGCCCGCCCAAGCCACCTGGGCGAAGACTTCGGGGGCGAGCTGGTTCACAGGCTCGAGCAGCTCGGAGAGCCTGGCCGCGAGGCCGCCGTCGTCGGGGTTGGCGCGCAGGGCCTGCTGCTCGGCGAAGATCTCCTTGGCTCTGGCCACGTAGTGGGGATCGCGCCTGGCCAGCGCGAACTCGGCCAGCTTGAGCGGGTTGGAGCGCAGGGAGGAGGTTTCGCCCGAGGGGATGAGCTCGTCGGTGGTGGTCACGGGATCGCGGATGACGCTCGCGACCTTGAGGAGCAGGTTGTCGGGCAGGGGTGGCATCTTGGGCCAGTCGGCGATGTTGGGGCCGTACTTGAGGTCGGCCGCGGGGTCGGCCTTGCCGAAGCCCTGGTAGCAGCGGATCTGGTAGACGCGGCTGTCGAACTTGTAGTCGAGGTCGCAGCGTATCTTGTCCCAGTCCATCTCCGTAGCCGGCGTGAGGCGGCCGCCGTTGGCGGCCGTGGCAGCGATGGAGCGCGCGTCCATGAGGGCCACGCCGCAGGCCTGGCCGGCGCCGGGCTTGGAACCTTCGCGGTTGGGGAAGTTCCTCGTGGTGTGGCGTATGGAGAGGGCGCCGTGGGCCGGGGTGTCGCCTGCGCCGAAGCAGGGGCCGCAAAAGCAGCTCTTGACGATGGCGCCGGCCTCCATGAGCTTGGCCGTGGCCCCGCTCTTCATGAGCGCGATGGCCTGGGGTTCGGAGGCGGGATAGACGGAGAGGGAGAAGAGGGAATTGCCGGTCTCGCGGCCGTCGAGCATGGCCGCCGCCGTGGCGAGGTTTTCGAAGGAGCCGCCCGCGCAGCCGGCGATGATGCCCTGATCGACCCAGACCTGGCCGTCGCGGATCTTCTTCCTGAGGCCGAAGCCGCCGGCCGCCTTGCCGAACTGCTTGTGGGCCTGGACTTCGATCTCGCCGAAGAGCTCGTCGGCGTGGGCGATGACCTCGGCCACGGGATAGGCGTTGCTGGGATGGAAGGGCAGGGCCATCATGGGCTCGATGCTGGCGAGGTCTATCTTGATGGCCGAGCAGAAGGCCGCGGGCCTGTCGTGGGTCAGCTCCTTGAACTCTTCGGGACGCCCGAAGCCGGCGAGGTAGTCCTTCACCCTGCCGTCCGTCTCCCAGATGGAGGAGAGGCAGGTGGTCTCGGTGGTCATGACGTCGATGCCGCAGCGGTAGTCCACGGAGAGGGAGGCGATGCCGGGGCCGGCAAACTCGAGCACCTTGTTCTTGACGAAGCCGCTCTTGAACACGGCGCCGATGAGGGCGAGGGCCACGTCCTGGGGGCCGACGCCGGGCTGGGGGGCGTTCTCGAGCCAGACCAGGACGACCTCGGGCTCGGGAATGTCGTAGGTGCGCGAGAGCAGCTGCTTGACGAGTTCGGGACCGCCTTCGCCAACGCCCATGGTGCCGAGGGCGCCGTAGCGGGTGTGGCTGTCGGAGCAGAGTATCATGCGCCCGCAGCCGGCCATCATTTCGCGCACGTACTGGTGGATGACGGCCAGGTTGGCAGGCACGTAGATGCCGCCGTACTTGCGGGCGGCCGTGAGGCCGAAGACGTGGTCGTCCTCGTTGATGGTGCCGCCGACGGCGCAGAGGGTGTTGTGGCAGTTGGTGAGCGCGTAGGGGATGGGGAAGGTCTCGAGCCCGCTGGCGCGGGCCGTCTGGACGATGCTTACGAAGGTGATGTCATGGGAGGCCATGGCGTCGAACTTGACGTGCAGCATGCCGTCGCCGTCGTCCCTGGCGCTGTGGGCCTTGAGGATGCCGTAGGCCAGGGTGTTCTTCCTGGCCTCGTCAAGGCCTATGCCCCGGGCCCGGGCTTCCCCCTCGGAGAGGAGGGCGCCGCTGGCAAGGACCGTGGGCTTGTCGATGAGGGTGATCATGGAGGGTGCTTCTCCCTTGGTTTTGGCCGGTCCGGAAGCGGGGCCGGCCTTGGGCGGGCGCGGGGCCGGGGGGTGCCTGGCGCCCGTCCGGCTGTGCTAGGCGTCGGACTCGGCGTCGTCGTCGGCCGTGTCGATCTCCTGGGCGTGCTTGAGCAGCTGCTCCAGCTGGATGTCGCAGCCGAGGACGCCGACAATCTTGTCCTCTGCGTCGGTCACGGCGCAGGAGACGGTGGTGACCAGCTTGTCCGTGAACTTGGACTGGTAGATGTCCATGATGTGCAGGTCGCCGGTCTTCATGGGCTCGGTGAACCACTCCCTCTGGGAGAAGTCGTAGCCCAGGGGTAGCTGGCCGTACTTCTCGTTGTAGGCGGGATCGGTGATGCGCGAGCACTTGAGCTGGCCCTTGGCGTCCGTGAGGTAGAGGTACTGGATGAAGGGATACTGCTCGGAGAAGGCCGCGAGCCTGGCGCTGGCGGGTTCGGCCAGGGTCAGCAGATCCTTCTGGCCAGCCAGCTTGATGATGAGGCTGGCTGCGAGCTCGCCGGCCAGCTGCTTCATGCGGTCGTACTCGGAGACGTAGAGCTCGGGCATGTAGCGACGGACGAGCTTCTCCATCTCCTCGTAGGAGAAGTGGGTGGTGCGACCCTGCTCGTAGGCCTGCATGATGGCGTCGTAGATGCTGCCCACCGCGGGGTGCCGCTTGGTGACCTCGGTGGACGTGCCCGCGAGCTTGAGGTTGTGGTTGATCCAGTAGGCGACGCCGGCGCGGCCGGACTTGTCGGTGATGATGATGGGCACGGGGCGACCAAGGATGCGGGTGGTGTCGAAGATGTTGTAGATCTCTTCGTTCTTGGCGATGCCGTCCACGTGCACGCCGGCCGAGGTGGCGTTGAAGTCGCGGCCCACGAAGGGGTAGTTGAAGGGGATATGGTAGTCGAGCTCGGTGGCGAAGTAGTCGGCCAGCTCGTTGATGACCGTGGTGTCGGCGGCCGCGTCGTCGCCGGTGAGTGAGATGTACTCGATGACCATGGCCTCGAGCGGGGTGTTGCCCGTGCGCTCGCCAAAGCCGAAGAGGGTGCAGTTGACGCCGCCGCAGCCGTAGAGCCAGGCGGTGACGCCGTTGACCAGCACCTTGTGGAAGTCGTTGTGGCCGTGCCATTCAAGCCATTTGCCGGGCACGCCCGCCTCCTCTGTGAAGGCGTGCACGAGCCTCTGCACGGAGCGGGGCAGGGAGGCGCCGGGGTAGGGCACGCCGTAGCCCATGGTGTCGCAGAGGCGGATCTTCACGGGCATGCCGGACTGCCTGGAGAGCTCCATGAGGCGCTGGGCCAGCGGCAGGACGAAGCCGTAGATGTCAGCCCGGGTCACGTCCTCGAAGTGGCAGCGGGGGATGATGCCCCACTCGAGGGCCTGCGCAGCCAGCTCGGTGTACATGTCGAGGGCCTGCTGGCGCGTTTTGCCGAGCTTCAGGAAGACGTGGTAGTCGGACACGCTGGTGAGCATGCCCACCTCGTCGAACTCCATGTCCCTGGCCAGCTCGAGGTCGCTCTTGTTGGCGCGTATCCAGGCGGTGATGCGGGGGAAGCGGTAGCCGCGCGCGCGGCACACGTCGACGCACTTGCGGTCGCGCTGGGAGTAGAGGAAGAATTCGGAGGCCTGGATGAGGCCGGTGCGGCCGCCTAGGCGGTGCAGGTAGTCGAAGATCTTGGCGACCTGCTTCACGGTGTAGGGTGTCCGGGCCTGCTGTCCGTCTCGGAAGGTGGTGTCCGTGATGCGCATCTGCTCGGCGGGATGGGGGGCGAGCATGACGTCGTCGAACTCGGTGCGGCAGATGCTGGTGTAGGGGAACTGCTCCCTGTAGAGCTGCGGCTTGTCGGGGCTCTGGAGGGGGAGGGGAAGCTGGTGGGATTTGGAATGCAGTAGGTCCAAGACGGTCCTCCGTGGTTCTGGACGCGCCAGCCTGAAAGCAGGCGCAGGGTGCGCGCACGCAGAGAGCTCGGCATCAGCATAAGGGGAGATGCGGATGCCGGGCCTGCCATGCGCCGCGCCGGGGGGATGCCGCCACGCCGGGGGGCGGAGCGGCAGGTGCGGCCGCCGGTCTTCTTCCTTGCGCGCGCAGGGCAGGGCCGTACGCGGATGCCTGGGCAAGGGGAAGGTCGAGGGGTATTTTTTAGAGCATAGAACACGGGCTTTAGCAAGGCCGCGCAGGGCTTGCTTCCTCCGCTTGAGGCGGGGTGCAGGACCCTTGCAGGCGCTTGCCAGAACGGCGAAAATGCATAAAGCTACAAAGCTGCGCCACGGCCTGCAGGCTGGGGCTGGACCTTTTGCGTGCGTAAGGAGTGTTGCCCATGGCGGGTCTCGTGCAGTATCCGCAGGCCGGATGCATCGTGGAGTATTTCGAGGCGAACGCCCCGCAGATAGGCGTGGTGACGGAGGAGAGCGGAGGCAAGCTCCGGCTCCTCTTGCCCAACCGTCGCGAGACCAAGCTCGCCTCGGCCCGTGTGCTGCCGTGGATGGGCCCCCTCCTTCCCGGCTTTGCCGGCATGTCCCGCGACGAGGCCGTCAAGGCGCTGCAGGCTGCCCAGGCCAGACGCGACGAGGTGGCGCGCGCCGTCAGTGTGGAGGAGCTCTGGGAGATGGCCCAGGGGGAGGTGTCGGTTGCGCCCGCGCTCTGGTTTGCCGAACTCTTCGAGTCCGATCCCGGTCCCGACGAGGTGGCGGGCTACGCCCACGCCCTGCTCGGTGCCAAGACCCGCTTTCGCTTTGCGCCTCCGAACTTCGAGGTCTACACGGCCGAGCAGCAGGCCCAGCGCGAGGAGGAGCGCCGCAGGCAGAAGGAGCGCGAGGCTCTGCTCGCCGAGGGCGTGCCCTTCGTGCGCACCCTCTGGAACGTTGCCCAGCGCAAATGCGCCCTCCCCAGGCCCGGCGAGGCCGGCTGGCCGGGCGAGGAGGTGGCGGAAAAGCTCGAGCGCCTGCTCTTCCAGCGCATGGCCGACCCCGAGAGCACGGAGGACGACGCTCTCTGGAAAATGCTGATCAAGGGCGTGCCCGAAGTCCCGCACGTGCCCGTGCAGCTGCTGGAGGCCTGGGGCAAGGTGCCCTGCCACTACAACTTCTGGTTCGACCGCGCCGGCTTCGTTCCCGGCGACGGCTGGTGGGGCAAGCTGAAGGACGAGGTCGACGCCTTCGTCGCGTCCTCCCGCGCCCTGGACTATCCGGATCTTGACCTGCCCTTCGTCAGCATCGACGGCGAGACGACGAGGGACGTCGACGACGCCTTCTGGATAGCGGAGCGCCCGGACGGAGGCACGACCCTCTCCCTCGCCCTGGCCTGCCCCGGCGGCGCCTGGCCCTTCGGGAGCCGCTTCGACAGGGCCGTGCTGCACCGCGGCACGAGCATCTACCTGCCCGAGGGCGACAGCCACATGATGCCGGAGTCCATCGGCACGGACGCCCTCTCGCTGGTTGCCGGCCAGAAGCGCCCCGCCCTCGTCGTCACCCAGAACGTCGCGCCCGACGGCTCCCTGGACGGGGAGTGCCGCATCGAAGGCCGCACGGTGACCCTTGCCGCCAACCTGCGCTATGAGGCCTGCCAGAAGGTGCTCGACGGCACGGCGCCGCCGGACAGCCCGGCGCTGCCCTACGAAGGCATGCTCCAGACGGCAAAGCGCTTTGCCGAGGCAAGGCTCGCCTACCGCATCGCGCTCGGCGCCGTGGTGCTCGAGCGCAAGGAGCCCAAGATCGTGCTTTCGGGCGAGGGCGAAGACACGGTCGTGGACCTCAAGCCCGGCGAAAACGCCAAAGACGCCCAGAACCTCGTGGCGGAGATGATGATCCTGGCCTCGGCCGCCTGCGCCGGTTGGGCGCAGGCACGGAACGTCCCCATGCTCTACCGCACCCAGGACGTGGCCCTGCCAAAGGAGTACGCCGGCGTCTGGAGCCGTCCTGAGGAAGTCTCCAAGATCATGCGCAGCCTCGTGCCCTCCATTCTGGACACCGAGCCCAGACCCCATGCGGCCCTGGGGCTGCCCCGCTACGCGCCCATGACCTCGCCCCTGCGCCGCTACGCGGACCTCGTCAACGAGGCCCAGCTCCTTTCCCAGGTCCTGGATGGCGCCCCCCGGTTCAGCCAGGAGGAGCTGCAGGAGATGCTGCTCTCCCTGCGCATCAGTCTGGACGGCGCCAGCCAGATACAGCGCTTCCGCCCTCGCTACTGGAAGTGCCTCTACTTCCGCCAGCAGGGCGACCGCATCTGGTGGCCGGGCGTCGTCACCGAGGAGAACGAGCTCTTCGTCAGCGTGAACCTGCCTGAGCAGGACATCTTCGTGCGCGGGAAAAGGCGAGTCTTCGACGAGCGCACCTGCCCCGGCATGCCCGTGGAGATCCGCATCGGCAAGGTCAACCCGCTCTACAACGAAATGCAGATTCTGGAGGCCTGCGCCGCCGAGGGCGCGGGCGAGGAGGAAGGACAATGCTGACCCTGCTGATAGCCGCAGCCGCCTACTTCATGGGCGCGGCCCCCTGGGGCCTAGTCATCGCCCGCTGCTTCTGCGGCATCGATCCGAGGACGGACGGTAGCCGCAACACCGGCGCCACCAACGTCTCCCGCCTCTGCGGCTTCGGCTGGGGCGTGGCGACGCTTGCCTGCGACGTGCTCAAGGGGGCGCTGCCCGTCTGGATCGCCCTGCAGGCTGGCCTTGGCGCGGCAGGCGTCACCCTGGTCGCCCTCTGCGCCGTGCTCGGCCACGTCTTCTCCTGCTTCCTCGGCTTCAAGGGCGGCAAGGCCGTCGCCACCAGCATCGGCGTCTTCCTGCCCCTTGCCTTCGTGCCCCTGCTCATCGCAGGCCTTGTCTGCCTTCTGGTCATCTGGCGCACCCGCTTCGTGTCCGCCGGCTCCCTCACCCTCGTCGCCGCCCTGCCCGTCCTGCTCTGCGCCTTCGGCCTCTTCAAGTGGCTTCCGCTCTCCCTCGCCGTGCTGGCCCTCGTGACCTGGCGCCATAAGGAAAACATCGCCCGCCTGCGCGCCGGTACCGAGAAGCCCTTCCTCAAGAAGGACCAGAAGCCCGAAGCCTAGAAGCCTGGGCCAGAACCGCCTGCCGCTTTACTGCATCCTGAAGGAGATACATCCCATGTCCCACGACTTTCCTGCCTACAGAGGCGAAATGGAATACTGCTGCCTTGGCTGCGGCAGGCACTATCCGGGCGACAGCCTGCTCTACACATGCCCCGAATGCGGGGACGTTCTGCTTTTGGAGAACACGCGCTTCGACGAGCTGAAAAAGCACGACGGCGCGTACTGGCGCGAGCTTTTCGACAGGCGTGCGGCCACCCGCGCCAACGCCCTCAGGGGCGTGTTCCGCTACTACGAGCTTTTGGCTCCCATTCTGGACGAGGAGGACATCTGCTACCTCGGGGAGGGCATCACGCCCGTCATCGAGGCTGCTCCCGCCCTCAGCGCCAAGGTGGGCGTGTCCTTCGCCTACAAGAACGACGGCCAGAATCCCAGCGCCTCCTTCAAGGACCGCGGCATGGCCTGCGCCTTCAGCTACCTGAAGTGGCTCTGCCGCCGCCAGAACTGGGACGAGGTGCTCACCGTCTGCGCCTCCACGGGCGACACCTCGGCCGCGGCCGCCCTCTACGCCTCCTACATCGGCGCCCCGCTCAAGAGCGTGGTGCTCCTGCCCCACGGCAAGGTCACCCCGCAGCAGCTTTCCCAGCCCCTCGGCTCCGGCGCCACGGTGCTGGAGCTGCCCGGCGTCTTCGACGACTGCATGAAGGTCGTGGAGATCCTCGCCGAGAAGTACCGCGTGGCCCTGCTCAACTCCAAGAACGCCTGGCGCATCCTGGGCCAGGAGTCCTTCGCCTACGAGGTCGCCCAGTGGTACGGCTGGGACGTGTCGAAGCTGTGCATCTTCGTGCCCGTGGGCAATGCCGGCAACATCACGGCCATCATGTCCGGCTTCCTCAAGATGCACGCGCTCGGCATCGTGGAGACTCTGCCCCGTATCTTCGGCGTCCAAAGCGAGCACGCCGACCCCGTCTACCGCTACTACAGCGCGCCCGAGGGCAGCCGCGAGTGGAAGCCCGTCCAGGTCCAGCCGAGCGTTGCCCAGGCCGCCATGATAGGCAATCCCGTCTCCTTCCCGCGTGTCAAGGCCCTGGCCGAGCGCTTCGTCAAGGCAGCCGGCGACAAGGCCTTCCAGGTCGTGCAGGTGAGGGAGCAGCAGATCATGGACGCCATGATCCAGGCCAACCGCCACGGCCACATCGCCTGCACCCAGGGCGGCGAGTGCCTAGCCGGCCTCATGAACGCCAGGGCTCTCGGCCTCATAGGCCAGGATGAGCACGCCGTGCTCGACTCCACGGCCCACGCCCTCAAGTTCTCCGGCTTCCAGAGCATGTACTTCGAGAACGCCTTCCCGCCCGCCTACGGCATCAAGCCCGATGCCGCGCTTGCCAACAGGCCTGAACTCCTCCTCCCCGAGGAGGCGAGGCAGGGCAAGGAAGTCATGGAGTTCGCCCGCGAAGGCGCCAAGGCCGTCGTGGCGCGCCTCGGCCTCGTCGAGAAATAGCGGCCGCCCCCTTTTTCGAACGTCGTGGCCCCCGCTCCGCCTGCAGGCGGAGCGGGGGCCTTTTTCGCTGGAGATCGGCCTGCGGCGCGTCAGCGGAAGAGCCTGACGGCGCAATGCTTCTTATGGAAGGCAATGCCGTAGGCGCGGCGCTGCTTCATGCCTGCGGGCAGGCCGTCGAGATATCTGAACTTCGCTATCTGGTCGAGCGCCTCCTGGACGCCAGCTTCCAGGGCGTCTTCCGACTCGGCATGCTTGAGTTCAAGCACGAAGCCTCGCCGGCCGTCGGGATCGGCAACGACAACATCGGGACGGCCGTCGCCGCTTTCGCGGTTGCTGGTCACCTCAAGCGGGGTGCCGACAAACAAGGCCGTTGCAAAGCCATGATAGTAGTTTTCGGCGTTGTCATGGTAGCTTATCGTTTGCAACAGAATTGTATTCAGAATATTTTCAATAGATTTTTCGTCGCCTTTCCAGAAATTTTCTAAAAGATGAGAAATGTTTTTATCAATTACCGTTTTAACCCACTGCTTTATTGTTTGTACAAAAATTTCAAGAACTTCTTTATTTGGTATTTTGAGCGAAGTAGTTCCATTTTTAGATTCTGTTTCAGATTTTGTCAAATATCCTGTAGAATATAATATTGACCAAATGTTTTCATCATTTGTGTAAAGAGAATCGTATGTAAGATATTCTGAGACTCTTTCATTTATGTATTTTAATGAAACCAATTTTTCAATTTTTTGCCTTATGCTCATTGTTGAGTGCTTAATCATCTTTTCGATGATATCATTTGAACTACTGTTAACCCAAAATGATTCTGGCAAAACATTTGGATCATACTTAAGATTTGAAACAAATCTTAAAACATCCCACGGGCAATACATTTCACTTGTGTTGCCAAACCTATATCCATCATACCATTCTTTTATAATATTTTTTTTGTACTCTAATTTATTAACATTTAGTATTAAGTCAACATCACTACTTGTAAATCCAATTTTATCTGAAATTTTTATGTCAGAAACACCGTAACATTCAAAATTATTAACCCCTGTAAAAATGCTTTCTTTTGCAATTCGTAGACATCCTGTTAATACGGCTAGTTCTAAATAGTCATTTCCTTTTAATGTTGCCCCTAAAAATTGACGCATAAAATCAATCATTTCATCATAATAGCCCTTTTGCTCTGAATAATAAAGCGGAACATCGTATTCATCAATAAGAACTATAACTTTTTTGTTCCAATATTTATTTAAAACTTTGCACAAAAATAAAAATGAATTTTCAGTATCGTTTTGCTTTACTTTTTCATCAATAAACGACTGAATTCTTTCTTTGTGCCTGTTATGGATCTTTTCACTATGGAGAAGATAGCTGTTGTCTAAGAAAATTTCTGAAACATAGCTTAAAAACTTGTCGTATGAATGAGAAAATGTTCTTCCTTTTATTTCTTTTAACGATATAAATATGGTTGGGAATTTATTCATCCATGTCGCACAGAAATCTGTATTTTCAGCAATAGCCAATCCATTGAAAATATTGTTGCTGTTTCTCTGGATATCGAAAAACTCATGCAGCATGCTCATTGTCAGGGTCTTGCCAAAGCGACGCGGGCGCGTAATCAAGGCTACCTTGGGCCTGTCCTGGCCGAGGAGATCCTCCAAGAGCGCTGTCTTGTCGATATAGGCGTAGTTCCCTTCGCGAAGTTCCCGAAAGGATTCTCCGCCAATAAGAATGCGCGGGCTGAGCATGGCTGTGCTCCTGTCGTCATGTGTTGTCTGGACTTGGAGCATGCTATCTGGCTTTCTGGCGGCAGGCAACAGGCGCTCCCGGCATCGCTTCAGGACAGGCTCGGGCGCCAGAACCTTGCGGACGGGACCGGCTGCCGCAAAAGGCTGGCGCCCGCCTCTGCGGCGACAGGCAGTGTCCCCTGCTCTGCCTTCAGGCCAAGCGGGAGAGCTTGATGCTGAGGCGGGCGAGCCGGTCTACTGCCCGGCATCCTCCTGCCCTTCCTCCCGCAATGCCATGGCAGAGGACTTGAGCCAGTTGCGTCCCGCCATGGGCAGGATTTCCTGCGAGAGCGCCTCCAGCGCCTCGGCCTTCATGCCGCGGGCTGTCGCGGCATGCTCGGGACCAAGGCGCAGGAGCCAGTCGCAGAGCCGGCAGGTCCAGCGCCAGTCGCCTTCGGCAAGCGCGCTCTGCGCCTGCGCGGCCAGAGCCGCCGCGCCACCCGCAAGCCTGGCCAGGCGCTCCGCCTCCTCCCAGGGATCCAAAGGAACGACGTTCGTCGCATTGCCGTCGAACCAGCCCATTTTGGCTACGTAGATTTCGCGCACGATAAAGGGCACGGCGCCGTAGAATTCGCCAAGATTGGGGTCGCGCGCAAGCTCCTCGGGCAGGCGCACCCGGCAGGCGAGCTCGTCCGGTCCCAGCCCCTCGTCCATGCCCTTGAGCGTTTCGGCCACGATGCATTCGATGGCGTTGGCGCAGCGCTCGAAGGCCTGGCGCACCGCCTGCCGGCCCTGTAGCACCAGGTTGTGTCCGCACACGGCGGCCTCGGGATCGAGCTCCAGCAGGCGCCGTATGCCCTGCGTCCAGCGTTCAGCCTGGCGCCAGCATCCTCCGCGCAGGGGATAGAGGTTGGGGAGGGCGCCGTAGACGGCGTCGCCCGAGAAGAGCACCCGGCTCTCGGGCAGAAAGACTTCCATGTGGTCGCCGGTCTCCGTGGGAACGGTCAGCAGATCCACGGCGAGATCGTCGGCGTAGAGACGCGTCCTGCCTTCGAAGATCTGGCGGTTCGGTTGCAGCAGGGGGCCGGCAAAGCCTCCTGGAAAGTGCGGAAGCAGGGAGTTGGACGTGTACTCGGCATCGGGGATGCCAGCTCCGAACTGCCGGCCTGCCCGTGTCTGCAGAATCCGCTCGAGGCCCCGGCCGTCCTGCATTTCGCTCCCGAAGGCATGGTGAGCCCAAACGGGGATCTCCCGTCCTCTGGCCTCCTCGAGGAAGATGCTCCCTCCGCCCCGGTGGTCGGGGTGGCTGTGGGTCAGGAAGATGCCCTGAAGGGTGCCTGGCGCAAAGCGTCTGATTTCGGCAAGCGCGTCCCGCACGCCCGGCACGTCGTCGCCGGCATCGACCAGATAATAGCCGTGCGGCGTCCTGATGGCCGAGAAGATGGAGGAGCTGTAGCCCACGAAGGCCAGCACGTCCGGATGCGGCCGGACGGTGCGCCGGGCGAGAGGAGCGTGTCGCACCCCTTCAGGAACGGCGAAGCCGGGATAGGAAACGAAAGCCATGCCTGCCTCCTTAAGGGCAGAAAGCGCCCCGTCCCGGAGACGGGGCGGGGCGCTTCAAGCTAAGGGAGAATGTGGAATAGCGTATGAGGAAAGGGAAGGGGAAGGCTAGTTGCAGATGACGACGCCGGTCTGGAAGATCCTGTCTTCCACGAGCACCTTCACCTCGCACTTGCCGGCGGGCAGGCTGCTCTTGCTGATGTTCATCTTGATGACGCGGTCGTCGTCCTCAAGGAAGGCGCCGGAGCACATGGCAAGGTAGCTCACGGCCGCGGTATTGATGAAGTAGCCCTTCTTCTCGCTGCCGTTGTCCATGATGACCATGGCGAGCTGGCCGCGCTGGAAGCGGCCGTGGAAGACCAGGCGGTCTTCGTCCTCTTCGATGCGGATCTGGTTCCAGGCGTCCACGACTTCGGAGGTCTCCTCGAGATCCGGAATGGTGCCGAAGTCGGGGGTCACCTCGAGCTGGCCAAGGAGCTTGCCGTCGCCGAAGGGGGCGTTGTCGCCGTCATGGTATGGGGTGAGCTTCTCGGCGCGGTAGAAGTTGCCGTCCACCTCGAGGTAGTACATGACCACGTCGTCCTTGAGCTCAACGGTCTTGGAGTTGATGTCGTAGCCCTCGTCGCCGAGCTTGATGTAGGCGCCGAGCTTCTCCGAGGCCCAGCCGTGGTCCCAGCCTATGCCGCCGGAGTGGACCAGGTAGTGGCCTTCGCCGTAGTATTCGACGTTGCAGATGTAGGGCGAGAAGAAGTCCTGGCCAAGCTCCTTGCCGTACTGCCAGACCTGCTCGATCTCCATCTTCTTGGTGTCGATGCGGTAGCGCACGCCACGGGAGAAGTTGTCCCTGTTCTTGAGGTACTTCTCCTTGTTCTTGGAGCGCCAGTGGCCGTTGTCGAAGCACATGACGTCGCCGTCGGGGCAGATGACGCAGGCATGCTGCTCGTACTGCCAGTCGAACTTGGAGAGATCGCCCACAGGCTTGAAGAAGTACTTCTGCATGTCTTCAGGCCAGCCTTCGGGATCGCCGACAATCCAGTTCACCTTGCCCGTTTCGTAGTCGAAGTTCACCACGGCGTCCTGGTGGCGACCGGAGATGGTGACGGAATTGTCCTTCTCGTTCCACCATACGGCGTTGTTGTGGAACCAGTCGTGGTGGTCCTGGGAGCCGGAGCCGGCCACGTCCTGGGGCAGCATGTTCCTGTAGTCCCAGCTGCGCAGCACTTCGCCGGTCTCGCGGTCGAGGAGGACGAGCATGTCCTCGACGGTGTCGCGGGAGAAGTCCTGGGTGCAGACCAGAAGATTGCCGTCGGGCATCTCGAAGTGGTCGTGGTGGTAGCAGCCGGGCATGCGGTATTCTTTGTAGATCTTGCCGAGCAGATTGAGCTCGATGAGGCCCGTGGAGTTGTAGGGCATGTGGCAGAAGCGGGAGGAGCCGGTGATGATGTTGCCGTTCTTCACGCGCTTGATGTCGAACATGGTGTTCTCGGTGAGTATCCAGCGGATGTCGCCCCTGTAGTCGAAGGCGGTGGGCAGGTTCTTGCCGGCAGGGCTGAGGAACATCCAGTTGGTGCCAAAGTAGTCGAGGGAAGTGGCGACGTTGCGGCAGCGGCAGATGCCCTTGGGCAGGGGCTGGCTCTGGATCAGGAAGTCCTGGGATTCGCCGGTGGAGAGGGCGACGGTGACGCGGGTCTGCATGCCCTCGTAGAGGCCGAGCACGGGCAGGGCGTGGGACGTGGCTTCGGGGAACTCGTGGACGATGTCCTCGCGGTCGTTGCGCTTGCCATGGACGGTGAGGACGGCCTTGGCGGGCTTGTCGCTCTTGAAGAGTATCATGGCCGCCAGGGGGTTGATGAGGTAGGGGTTGACGACGACGATGGCGTTGTCGAGGCGGGGCTTCTCGTTTTCGAGGCGGGCCAGGAACTCCTTCTCGGCGCGGTTCTGGCGGGTGATCAGGTGGTCGTAGCGGACGTGTTCGACGCGGTTTGCCATGGCTGTGTTCTCCTGTATGTTTCCTTGTGTCTTAGGCTTTGATCTTTTCGATTTCCTTGAGAATGACGGGCTTCTGCTTGAGGCCCTCGAGACGGGAGACCTCCTGGCCGTCCTTCATGAAGAGCAGGGTGGGGAAGCCCTTCACGCCGCAGCGGTCCTTGAGCTCCTTGTTCTCGTTGAACTCGACCTGGTAGATGCGGAAGTCCGGGTCGTTCTTGTCCACGTCCTTGAGGACAAAGCCGAGCATTTTGCAGGGACCGCAGGTCTTGGAGTAGAATTCGACGAGCATGGGGCCCTTCTTGTCGAGGGCATCGTACTGGGCGGTGTTGACTTCGGTGATCATGGCGGGGTCTCCTTGGAGTGAAGGGAAATATGCTGTGCACTACTTGCGCAGAGATTCGACGTAGGCGGCCGCGTTGTGGGCCGCGACGGCACCGTCGCCGCAGGCGGTGGCGACCTGGCGCAGCTGCTTGACGATGATGTCGCCGCAGGCGAAGACGCCGGGCATGGAGGTGCGCATCTGGGCGTCGGTCTTGATGAAGCCGCGGTCCAGAATGCCGAGGCTCTCGCAGAAGCCGGCGGTGGGCTGCAGGCCGATGTACTCGAAGACGCCGTCGCACTTCACGGTGCGCTCGGTGGCGTCCTCCTTGGTGGACTTGAAGCGCACGCCTTCGAGCTTATCCTCGCCCAGGAACTCGAGGATGTCCTGGTAGGGGTAGACAGTGACGTTGGGCATGGCGCGCAGCTTGTCGCAGGCCGAGGGGTCGGCGGTGAGGTCGAACATGGTGACGACGGTGAGCTTGTTGACGATGCCGGCGAGGTAGATGGACTCCTCGACGGCAGAGTTGCCGCCGCCGATGACGACCACGTCCTTGCCCTCGTACTGGGCGCCGTCGCAGATGGCGCACCAGCTGATGCCGGAGCCGGCGAAATTGTCCTCGCCGGGCACGCCGAGGCGGCGGGGGCGGGTGCCGGTGGCAACAATGACGGCATGGCACTCGATGCGGGCCCCGTCCTCTTCGCAGACCACGACCTTGGTGTCGCCGTGATCCTCGATGGCGGTCACGGTCTTGTAGTCGAATTCGGCGCCGGCGGCCTGGGACTGCTCGAACATCTGGATGGCGAGCTGGGCGCCGTTGATGGTGCCCACGCCAAGGTAGTTGGCAATCTCGTTGGTGTTGATGATCTGGCCGCCGGGGGAGAGCTTGTCGAGCAGCAGGGTCTTCATGTTGGCCCTGACGGCGTAGACGGAGGCGGTGAGGCCGGAGGGGCCGGCGCCGACGATGACGATGTCGTACTTGTTGCTGTCCATGCTGGTACCTCGGAAGGAAGGATGAAAGTTGGGTGCGCTGTGAAAGATGGCTGGTTGCGGGCTAGAAGAGCATCATGGCAAGCGGGAGGCCGACGGTGCACACCACGAGGAAGATGCACAGGGAGGCAATGACGCTGTAGCGGATGATGAGGCTCTGATCGACCCACTCGGTGTTGCCGAAGAGCAGGGCCGCGAAGGGCGAGGCTGCCGGCGTGCAGGCCGCGATGAGCACGGCGTAGATGAAGCAGGCCATCATGGGGCCGCCGCCCATGCCGAAGGCGTTGGCCACGGAGATGAGCACCGGGGTGAGCACCAGGCCCAGCACAACCGAGTTGCAGAAGTTGGTGAAGACGATGCCGATGAGGCAGACGGCGATGGTGAAGGTGATGTAGTGCATGCCGCCGAGCAGATCGCGCAGGCCGTACTCCATGAAGAGGGAGACGTTGGTGCCCTTGCCTGTCATGACGCCGCCGAGCAGCATGGCGACGGCGATGAGCAGGAAGACGCGCCAGGGGTAGGCCCTGTTGGACACGGTGATGTCGACCACGGGCTTGCGCTTGACGAAAACCACGGTGAGCAGGAGCACGGCGAGCAGGGATCCGGCCATATGGTGCTTGGCCATGAAGGCGCCGACCACGTTGCCCTTGCCGATGACGGCGGGCAGGAGCAGCCAGGTGGCGTAGAGCAGGAAGTCGAAGAGCACGAGCTTCTGCATGGCGTTCATGGGCGGGAGCGGCTCCTTGTTGAGCACCGAGGGGTCGAGCTTTGCCAGCGGAGCAACGTCCACGCGGAAGACGAAGCGCATCATGAGCATAAGGATCGCGATGCTGCACAGGGAGATGGCGAGGCCGAAGAGCAGGTAGACGGCTGTGTTGAGCTCGGGGGCGTGGAGGGCCGCGTCGTTGGCGGCCAGGCTGTGCAGGTTGGAGAGCAGATAGAAGGCGCCGCCCTTGAAGGGGTCGGAGGCGAAGGAGAGCAGGGCCATGATGGCGATGTAGACCGTCATGACCGAGACGTAGGTGTCGCCCTTCTTGAAGCCTGCGGCTTTGAAGATAGAGAAGAGCACGGGCCACATGAGGAAGCACGCCGTCGGCTGGTCGAGGAAGGCCACGAGGTAGGTCGTGAGCAGGATGGTGGCCGTGAAGATCCATGGCCTGCCGTTGATGAACTCCCGGCTCATGAGGTAGCGGGCTATCCACTCGGCAAGGTTGCTGTAGACGATGGCCGCCGCCAGAATCAGCAGGAAGAAGATCATGACGACCATGGGATTGCCGAGGAACATCTGCAGGACCTTGGGTGCCGGCGCGAAGCCGCTGAAGATGAGGGCGACGATGCCGAGCAGGCCCGGCCAGATGGTGTCGACGAAGGTCCACAGGTAGATGACGCCGAAGAAGATCATGGAGACGACCATGCCCGTGTGGGTGACGCTGAGCAGAACGCCCCCGTCAACCTGCGGGAAGCCGAGGCCGAGCAGCTTCTGGTCTGCAGGGGCCACTAGGGACAGGCAGGGCAGAAAGTGTCCCGAGAACATGATGGCCAGGCCGATGAGCGTGTGCACGAGGGGCATGACCGAGGTTTTTTCGCGAGCTTGTTCCATTCTGATACTCTCCTCAGGGGAATGGGGCTTGCGGGTCTGACGGGGACTCTTGATGGCTCCTGTGTACAGAAAGCCTGCAGGCGGCAGTATTAGCCTGGACTAACGTGCGCTTTTTTTCTCATTTTTTTCTGATCCGGACGCGGCGCGCTTGTAGGCAAGCGCCTCCTCCCCGCAGGCCATGCGGCGCAGGCGCTCCGGATCGAAGACGCAGATCGCTCCGCCATCCCGCCAGGCTATGCCTTCGGCCTTGAGGGCCTGAAAGATTCTGGCCACCGTGACGGGATGGATGGAAAGGTGCACGGCCATTTCGGCGTAGCTCATGTACCGGGGCAGCCTGTAGGGCGCACGTTCCGGCATGAGTTCTGCCAGCAACCGGCAGATGCGCTGGGGGGCGGGCAGCAGGGGCGAGTTGCCGGCTCTGGCCAGGAGGTTGAGGCAGTTTTCCATCAGCGACTGCTCAAGCAGGCTGTGCAGGAGGGCGCTTTGCTCAAGCTCGCGCAGGAAGACGTCGTGGTCGATGCGCACAAGCCGGCAGGCCGACTTGGCGCGCACGGCGAAGGTGTCGCGGGGCTGCCTGCGGCGCAGGGTCTTTGGCTGCATGGGGTAGATCCGGGAGAGCTTGGGCAGGAAATTCAGCATCCGTCCCGCTTCAAAGTAGATAAGGGAGCTCTCCTCGCCGAGCGGGCCGAAGTGGATCAGCGCGCAGAGGCCTTCCAAAAGATAGTAGATGTGGTCCGTGAGCAGAAGCGCGCCCTTGGCAAGGCGCTCTTCCTTTCCGATGCGCCGCAGCAGAGCCTCGCAGGCCTGCCTGCGCGCCGCCACGTCCTCCCTGGCTTCCTTGCCGTGACTGTTCACGCTGGACTCCTGTCGTTTTGGCAGGGCGCCGCCAGCCGGCGCCCCGCATCTGCCACAGCTCTACAGCAGGGAGCCAGGGTCCGGTATTAGTCTAGGCTACGGAGAGCCGTCCCGGCGTGGCCAGAGGGCCAGAAAGCCTGTCCGGCAGGCTAGGAACGCTTGTACTCGAAGTCCTCCATGCCGCGGGCTATGGCGCACAGGCGTTCTGGATCGGCCACTGTCAGCGTTCTGCCCTTCCTCTCCGTGATGCCGTCCTCCTTCAGCGCCTTGAATATCTTGGCGACCGTGATGGGATGGATGGCCAGGTGCAGAGAGATTTCGCTGTAGCTCAAGTAGGAGGGAACGGCATGCGGAGGCTCTTCCGCCATCATCTCCGCCAGCAGCCGGCAGATGCGCTGGGGGGCGGGCAGCAGGGGCGAGTTGCCGGCATGGGAGATGAGGTTCTCGCAGTTTTCGGTCAGCGACTGCACGAGGAGCGAGTGCAGGGGGAGGCTCTTTGCCAGCTCGCGCTCGAAGACGTTGTGGTCGATGAACAGAAAGAGGCAGTCCTCCTTGGCGCGCACGGCAAAGGCGTCGATGGGCAGTTGCCTGCGGACCGTCTTGGGCTGGAGAGGGTAGATCTTGACGAGCTTGGGCATGAAGTTGAAGAGCCTCCCCGGCTCGAAGTAGATGAGCGTCGTCTCGTTCCCGCAGTGGTCGTAGAAGCTTAAGATGCACAGCCCCTTGAGCAGGTAGCAGATGTTGCCCGTGCGCAGGATCTCTCCCTTGCGCAGGACGTGCTCGGTGCCGATGGATCGCAGGATGGCTTCGTATTCCGCCTTGCGCTGGGCAAGGGCCGATGCCTTCAAAAGGCCGGTTCCGGCTGAGTGGGACATGTGCACCTCCCGTCGCCGCGGCCCTCGCGGGGCACGCTCTCGGACAGCTTGTGAAACCAGTAGCAAACATCGGACACAGAGGCAAAGAGCGCGGGCCGGGGCAGTCGGTGAGCCATGCGTAAAAGGAAACGGAAAAAGCTTTTTTTTGAGAACTAGCCTGGGCTATAGGCGCAGATGCCGGATCCATGGCAGAAGCATTTCCACAAATCCTTGGCAGAGGCGGGTCTGGCGGGACTCAAAACCGCTTCTTCGGAGGATTTCATGCACATTTCAGGAAAGAAAGTACTGGCCACCCTGGCGGGCGCCCTGCTGTGCTCCGCCCTCTCTGCCTCCCCAGCGCAGTCCATAGACTACAAGATCTCCGGCGCCTGGGTTGTCGGCTTCGAGCACTCCAACGTCGTTCCCCGTGGCTACAAGGGCTCCGACAGCTTCGATGCCATCCAGCGATTCCGCACCCAGTTGCAGGCCAGGGCCAGCGAGTCGCTCTCCGGCACGATCGAGTTCGAAATCGGTCGCACCGAGTGGGGCAAGGCCGCTAACGGCGGCGCCCTCGGCGCTGACGGCAAGATTGTCCAGGTCCGCTTCGCCTACATTGACTGGATGGTTCCCCAGACCGACGCCAAGGTTCGCATGGGCCTGCAGACGCTCATGCTGCCCGGCGTGCTCTCCAAGTACGGCTTTGGCCCCATCTTCGGCAAGGAAATGGCGGGTGTCTCCGTCTCCTCGCCCCTCTTCAAGGGCGAGAGCGTGCAGAGCGATCTCACCTTCTTCTGGGCCAGGCCCTACAACGACAACTCCGCCCAGGAGTACACCAACGTCGCCGATTCGAAGACCCGGTGGCTCGACAACCTGGACTGCTTTGCCCTCATGCTCCCCTTCCGCGGCGACGGCTGGAAGCTCGAGCCCTATGCTATGTACTCGCTCATCGGCAAGTACAGCATGACCGGCGTCACGGCGGCCATGGGCGACACCGGCATTGTCGCCCCCCGTGGCGGACTCACCCCCGTCCTCGGCGGTGGCGTGCCCACAGGTGGCAACCGCGGCTACACTTGGCTGCAGGGCAATGAACTCCACAAGCTCGACCGCGACTGGGGCAACGGCTTCTGGGCCGGCCTCGTGGGCCAGTTCGATCTGACGGGCACCCTGCGTCTTGGCGTCGAAGGCGCCTTTGGATCCGTGTACCTTGGCGAAATCAAGAACTACGGCGGCTTCGGCGACAAGGGTCGCACCCTGCAGATGAAGCGCCAGGGCTGGTACGCTGGCGCCCGCCTCGACTACAAGGCCGACTGGGGCGTCCCCGGCATCATCGCCTGGTACGGTTCCGGCGACGACGACAATCCCTACAACGGGTCCGAGCGCCTGCCGCAGTTCAACACTCCCTGGGCCGTCAGCTCCCTCGGCTTCGGCGATCCCTGCTTCGACGAGCAGACCTGGAAGGTGCTCGGCCACAACCCCGGCGGCACGGCGGGCGTCATCGCCCAGATCGACAAGATCTCCTTTGTTCCCGACCTGACTCACCTCGTCCGCGTCGGCTTCTACCTCGGCACCAACAGCAGCGACATGCCCGGGCGCATCGGCATGAACTGGCCGAACCGCGCCGACGGCCCCATGGCCTATCTCACCACCAAGGACAACGCCTGGGAAGTCAACCTCGTGAACACCTACAAGATATACGAGAATCTGACCTTCCAGCTTGAGGGCGCCTACGTGCGCCTGAACCTGGACAAGGACACCTGGGGCGAGGGAAGGCATTCCAACGTCTACCGCGACAACTACCGCGTGTCCTGCATGTTCAAGTACAGCTTCTAGCTAGGCCTCTCCACCTCTTTCTCCAGACGCCTCTCCTGTCGCGCCCGCATGGCTTCAGTGCCCTGCGGGCGCGTCGGCGTTCATGCGGAGGTGGCGGAGCCGCGCTGCTGGCCTGTGTTGCGGCAAGCCGGTCTGGCCGTCGCCAAGCCAGGAGTGACGGTGCGGGAGACGTCCGCGCAGGAAGCCGTCAGGTATCGAAGAGGGAAAAGCGAGGGAGTGGCGCCTATCCGGCGGGGGCGTGCCCGAGCCTGACGACGGGCATGCCGGCGACGGCGCCATCATCACGTTGAGCGGAATGCGAGAAAAGCATCCGCTGCGGAGCCGTCAGGCTCATAGAGGCGGTCAGCGTTCCGAACGGACAGAAGCCTTCCGCTTCTTGGGATTGCCCTGCCTGACAGCAAGCACGGGAATATGCTTGACAAGTAGCTGCTTGGCCGTCACGAATTGCTCAACTGGCTACAGCTCTTCTACGGCTCCAGCGATAACAGATCTCCCTTGCCAGAATTCTTGATTTGAGCCTGCAGTTGGCCGGCATTGGCATACATGACCTCTGGAGCTTCTCCTCTGATTTTGTCCTAGGCTGCGCTGATTTCGCTGAAAGGCTTCGTCATGCCGGCTCCACAGTAGATCCTCAGAGGAGTGGCGTCTGTCGCAGAGGCAGACAGGATTGTCGCAAAAAAAGTTGCTAAAAGTAATTTTTTCATGGTGAAGCCTCCAGTTGCAGAGCGAAATTTCGTGTTAGACGCTTCAGCTTTGAAATTCCGTAAGTGCTTGAATATTGTATAGCTAGTTCGTCATGTGATTTCAAGCGGGTGCTTTCGTTTGGACAGATTCGCCACGGTCTTCGGGTCGCGATGTGAAACGAAGAGGCTTCAATAGTCTCAAGAGGCTGCTGTTCGTCCGCAGCCTGTCCTCCGGGAGGGAAAGAGAAGGTCTCGGGCTAGCGTCCGGTGACGCAGGCAGGCCAGGGCTCGAGGCAAGGACAGCAGAAGCGGGGGCAAGGACAGGATGTCGCTGCCGGGTCTGTGCGTTTTCGCCGGCCTTTCCTGCCTTACTGCGCGAGGCTGTGCTGGCCTTCGCCAAGCCAGGCGAGCCATCGTCCGAGGCCGTCGAGCAGGAAGCGGTCAAGTCGCCTCGCCGCCTCGGCGAACAGATCCTCCGGCACGCCCCACAGGGCTTCAGCGATGCTTCCGGCTATGGCCCCCTGCGTGTCTGCATCGCCGCGCAGGAGTATGGCGGACCTCACGGCCTCTTCGACGCTCGAGGTTTCGAGGGCGCAGACGATGGCCTGCGGCACCGAGCCCTGGCAGGTGACGTCGAAGCCGGTATTGCCTATCTCGTCTAGGCTCTTGTCCAGGTCGTAGCCGTAGGCGCGCTGGAGGTAGCGGCGGATTTCCTTCTGGCTCTGGCCCTGGCGGGCGAGGAAGATGGCCGCAGCCACGCTGCAGGCGCCCTTGACGCCCTCGGGATGGTTGTGGGTCGCATCGGCCGAGGCCTTGGCCATGCGCTCCGCCTCCTCTAGCGTCCCGCAACTCCAGCCCACGGGCGAGACGCGCATGGCCGAGCCGTTGCCAAAGCTGCCGAGGGGGCGCATGTCGTCGCTGGCGAGCCACTGCCTGAAGCGGCCGCCGTAGCCGGCAGCGGGGTACCGGCGCCCGTACTCCTTGAAGCGCAGGGCGCAGGCTTCGCTCAGTCTGTCCGGATCGCCTGCTGCGTCCATGAGGGCTTGGCTCACGGCAATGCTCATGACCGTGTCGTCGGTGAAGCGGGACTCTCCGGTGAAGAGGGGAAAGCCGAGGGGGTCGATGCCCGCCCGGTGGGGATGGTGCTCGAAACGGGAACCTGCCATGTCGCCGATGATCGCGCCTATCATGGGAACCTCCTTGGGCTTGGGTAAATGCCATCTGTCCCGGGGGCAGAAGCCTCCTCCGGGACTGGTTCCATGAGAGCTCTGGCGCTTTCCGTGCGGTGGAAGTTTAGCGAAAAAATGCGGAAAAAGACTGCGCCGCCTAGGCCCTGCGTCCAGCAAGCCAGCTGCGCCAGCGCTGGAGGCAGTCCCGCAGATAGCCGTCGAGCCGCGCTTCCGCCTCGTTCTTCAGATCCTCCGGCACGCCCCACAGGGCTTCGGCGATGCTTCCGGCAATGGCGCCCTGGGTGTCCGCGTCGCCGCGCAGGAGTATGGCAGAGCGGACGGCATCCTCGACGCTTGCCGTTTCAAGGGCGCAGACGATGGCCTGCGGAACCGATCCTTGGCAGGTCGAGTCGAAGCCCGTATTGCCTATCTCTGGGATGTGCTGGGACAGATCGTAGCCGTAGGCGCGCTGGATATGGTCGCGTATCTCCTCTGGGCATTGCCCCTGGCGGGCAAGGAAGATGGCGGCCGCCACGCTGCAGGCGCCCTTGACGCCCTCGGGATGGTTGTGGGTCGGCTCGGCCGAGGCCCTGGCCATGCGCTCCGTCTCCTCCAGCGTCCCGAAGCTCCAGCCCACGGGCGAGACGCGCATGGCAGATCCGTTGCCGAAGCTGCCGAAGGGCGTGGTGTCCTTGCTGAAGGCCCACTCCCGGAAGCGCCGGCCGTAGCCAGCCCGTGGATACCTGCAGGCGAAGGCCTTGAAGCGCCGGCTGCAGGCATCGCGCATGCGCTGCGCATCGCCCTTGCTCTCCATGAGGGCCTCGCTCACGGCAAAGGAGAGCACCGTGTCGTCCGTGAAGCTGGTGCGCTCGGAAAAGAGGGGAAAGTCGAGGGGATCGAGGCCTGGCTGGTGGGCATGGCGCTCGAACCTGCAGCCAGCCATGTCGCCGATGATGGCGCCTATCATGGGTAGCTCCTTCCTGCAGGCGCTATGCCTGCTTCAGCCCCAGCATGTCCCGCCAGCGGGCAAGGCTCGTGTCGAGGCGCAGATAGTTGGGATCAAGCTCCAGCGGAGCGGCAGATGCCAGCGCTTCCTTGAGATCCTGCAGCGAGCTTGTGCGGGGAAGTCCAGGCACGTCCTGCAGAGGGCAGAGATCGAAGTCGTTTGATGGCTGCATGACCATGACGGGCAGGCCCTTGACGGCAGCCTCGAGGGCCACAGTGGTGGAGTTGGAGGCCCAGACGAGGGGGCTGGAGGCCAGCGCCTCGGCCACGGGCACGGTCGAGAAGGCGAAGCGCTCCGCCTTCTCGCCCAGGAGCTCGCGCAGGCGCGCCTCCACGGGCAGGTAGGGGTGCGGCTTCACCGTGACCTCGAAGTCCGCAAGCAGGCCCTGCTCCTCGGCTTGGGCAAGGAGCTGCAGATGGGCCTCGGTCTCGTCCCTGAAGAAGCTGGTCACCACCAGCAGCTGGCGGGGCCGGCCGTCCAGCCTGGCCTTCTTTTGGCCTGCCAGATAGAGGTAGCGCAGGGCCTCGATCTGGCCGAGGCGGTGCTCGGGCACGCCGGCTGCCCGCCACTGGGAGCAGGCGCTCTCGCCGTTGCCGGCAACGCAGTCCGGCTGGAAGGGCAGAGTTTCGGGATCCGACCAGGTCCTCGGGTCGTCGAAGTAGCGGAAATCCGTGGGTCGTATGGTGGAGTGCTGGGCGCCCAGCACCGGGCCTGCATGGCGCTCGTGCACGGCGTGGGTGAGCATGCGCTCCCAGGGGCAGTTCTCCAGGGGGAAGGTCCACCAGCGCTGGGCGCCTGCCTGGCCGACGTAGTTTTCGATGCCCTTCTGCTGGAGCACGCGTTCAAGGCAGCGCCAGCCGCGGAAGGACTCGGCGAAGTCGGCCTGCAGCAGGGGCCAGAGGTCGAGTTCGGAGGATGGCAGGCGGAAGCGCCCGCGCACGGCCCGCTCGGCCGCAAGGCTTGCCAGGGCGAGGCGGGCGTAGCGCAGCCAGCCCTGCAGAATGTCCTTGGCCGAGAGGAATTCCTCCAGGTAGTTGAAGGAGACGCCGCTTTTGCGGGCGTGGCGAAAGCCGTCAATCCACTGCCGGCATTGGGCAAGCGAGCCCTGGGGCGAGGGGAAGTGCACGAAGAGCCAGCGCACGGCGGGAGGCTGGCCTGCTCCTGCCTCTTCTGCCAGCGCATCGTGCAGGGACTCCCAGTAGCGGGAGCGGAAGATGCCCTCGCCGGCCAGCTTCGCGTCGATGTTGGGAAAGTAGGTGGCTATGGTTCCCGTGGGCTGGCTGGATGGGGAAAGCGTGACGGGCCCTCCGATGTGCCGGCGCACCTTCCACAGCCACCAGCCGAAGCGGGCAAGGGTCCGCAGGGGGGCGGGCGTCTTTTCGTAGGTCTTGCGCAGCCGGCTCTTGCCGGCGCTGGCGTCTGCCTGCTCAATGGCTTCGAAGGACCAGCCGCGCCGGCGGCACATGGCTGCCAGGGCCTGGCAGGCAGGCCGGGAGAGTCCGCGCGCCGCCAGGGCCGTGCACCCGCGCTCGAGCATGGCGAGCTCCACGGCGCGCAGGCGGTAGACCTCGTAGAGCATGGGCGTCACCTTGGGGTGGCGCTCGTAGAGCAGGGAGCACCACCACATGGAGAGGGCGGAGCCCTGCTTCAGCGCATCGCAGAGGGGAAGCCTGCCTGCCTGCGCCTTGCCGAGATCGAAGACGAAGGCAGCATGCTCGGCGCGGATCTGAAGCAGGCGGGAGGCGGTTTCCCGGGGAATGGAGATCTGGCCGTCCTGGACGCTCCAGGCATCGAAGGAGGCCTGCAGGGCGCCGTCCTGGGCAGGGCCGGCGCTGCCGGCGAAAAGCTGCATGAGCATGGATCGACTCCTCGAAAGGACAGGATCTAGAAGAGGGCCTTGATGGCCTCGGCGTAGGGCGCCTTGAGCAGGCCCCTGTCGGTGATGATGCCGGCAATGAGCTCTGCCGGCGTGACGTCGAAGGCGAAGTTGTAGACAGGCACGCCGTCCGGGGTGACCTGCGTCGATCCTATGGTCGTGACTTCTAGAGGCGTGCGCTCTTCAATGGGAATGGATGCGCCCGTGGGCGTTGCGGGATCGATGGTGGAGACGGGGGCTGCCACGTAGAAGGGGATGCCGAAGTGCCTGGCCAGCAGCGCCACGCCAAAGGTGCCTATCTTGTTGGCAGCGTCGCCGTTGGCCGCAATGCGGTCTGCGCCGACCACCACGCACTGGACGAGGCCCCTGCTCATGAGCAGGGCGCAGGCGTTGTCGCAGGCGACCGTCACCGGGATGCCGTCCTTGGCGAGCTCCCAGGCGGTGAGCCTCGCCCCCTGCAGGAAGGGGCGGGTCTCGTCGGCGATGACCTTGATGCCCTGGTAGTGCTCGAAGGCTGCCCTGACGACGCCGAGGGCCGTGCCGTAGCCGGCCGTGGCGAGGGCGCCGGCGTTGCAGTGGGTCAGGATGGTGTCGTTGTCGTGCACGCAGGGCAGGCCGAAGCGCCCTATGGCCTTGCAGGAGTCGATGTCCGCCTGCTGGAGCCGCTTGGCTTCGGCGATGAAGCAGGCAAGCAGATCGTCGCAGCCGAGGCCGGCGTTGGCCTTCCAGAGCGCGGCCATGCGGTCCACGGCCCAGGCCAGGTTGACGGCCGTGGGACGGGCCTGGCGTATGGCCTCCATCTTCTCCGGCAGGATCTTCCGCCAGTCCTTGCCCCTGGACTCGGCAAGAGCCACAGCGCAGCCAAAGGCCGCGGAAACGCCGATGGCAGGCGCGCCGCGCACGACCATGGTCTGCAGGGCGTAGATGACGTCGTCGGTGGTTCGGCAGGGGAAGCGCTCCTCCACGCCCGGCAGCTTGCGCTGGTCGAGCAGGTCGAGGACGGCGTCCTTTTCGTTGAAGCGGATATGGTCTTCCATGTGAGCTCCGGGCGCAGGGCCGTGCAAGAGGGTTTTTTGGATGGCGGGACAATACCCGAGAGCCCTGCGGGGCGCAATTCAGGGCACGTGGGGAGGTCTGCTGTGCCTGCCGACAACCGTGCGCATTTGCAGGCTTTTTTTGAGGAAGGTCGTAGCGTACGTCTAGATTTACGTCCGGCAAACAGGTATAGGAATAGTTCCTGTCGTTTTGGAGTCGGCCGGGACGGTCCCGGGTGCGCTCCAGATGTCACCTCGGACACGGCCGAGCCGGCCTGCACATGCTCCCGGCGCCGGCTTTGGGAGCGTGCGGTATGCCTGATTTGGCGAACACGGACAAGCCCCTGCGCATCGGGCTTGCTGGCTTGGGAACGGTTGGCGGCGGCCTTGTGGAGCTGCTGGAGAAGAATGCAACGCTTATCCGCCGCCGCACCGGACGGAGCATCGAGCTGGTCTGCGCCCTGGTGCGCAGCGTCAACAAGCCGCGCAGCGTGGAGCTGCCGGACAGCTGCCATGTGACGGCCAATCCGGCCGAGCTCGTGGACAATCCCGACATCGACGTCGTGGTGGAGCTCATGGGCGGCATCGATGCGGCCCGGAGCCTCATCGAGGGGGCGCTCAGAAACGGCAAGCACGTCGTGACCGCCAACAAGGCGCTGCTGGCCGAAGAGGGCATCGACCTGCTCAGGCTCGCCAAGGAGAAGAACCTCATCCTGCGCTACGAGGCCGCCGTCGCCGGCGCCGTGCCCATCATCGAGGCCCTGCGCGTGCCTCTGGCCGGCCAGCGCCTTGTCTCCGTGCAGGGCATCCTGAACGGCACGAGCAACTACATCCTCTCCGAGATGTCCACCAACGGCCTCGACTTCGACACGGCCTTGAAGCAGGCCCAGGCGCTCGGCTACGCCGAGGCGGATCCCACGCTCGACATCGACGGCCAGGACGCGGCCCACAAGCTCACCCTCCTCATCCGCCTCGCCTTCGGCGTCAACTACCCCTACACGGTGCTGCCCGTGCAGGGCATACGCGGCATGGACGCCCGCGACATCGCCATGGCCCGGGAGTTCGGCTACCGCATCAAGCTCTTGGCCGAGGTCAAGCGCGTCAACCTCGACGAGGGCGACGAGGGGCCCATCCGCCTGGCCGCCGGCGTCTACCCCGTGCTCGTGCACCACACCTACCTTTTGGCGCGCGTGGGTGGCGTCTACAACGCCGTCCGGGTGGAGAGCGAGTCCGCAGGCTCCCTCTTCTTCCACGGTCGCGGCGCCGGCTCCCTGCCCACGGCGAGCGTGGTGCTGGGCGACCTCCTGGCTGTCGCCAGGGACGCGCGCCCCAACAACACGGGCTTTGCCGACGAGAACATTCCCCGGGCAGCCATCGTCCCGCCGGACGACTGCCTCGCCAAGTACTACGTGCGCGTCATGGTGCCGGACACGCCCGGCGTTCTGCGCGATCTGGCCGGCTGCATGGCCCGCGAGGGCATCAGCATGGAGCAGGTCATCCAGCGCTCCAGCGTCGGGGAACACGTCGTGCCGCTCGTCTTCATGACCCACGAGGCCTCCAGCCTCGCCATGAAGACCGCCCTCCAGCACGCCATGGACACGGGCCTGCTGCACAAGCCGGCCGTGTGCTACCGCGTGCTCTGATCCCGACTGATGCTCCAGCCTGCGCCTCCGGCGTCCTCCCGGATGCTGGAGGGATGCCGGAAGGCAGGCGTTTCGACGAGCCAAGGACTGTTCCGAATGCCCGAATACCTCAGCGTGCAGACCCATACCCGCGTGGAGATGGTGGACGTCACCACCGCCCTCGGCAACGTGCTCTCCTCCAACGTCCCCAAGGGCTGGATCGACGGCTTCCTCGTCGTCTACAGCCCCCACACCACCTGCGGCGTGACTATCAACGAGGGCTGGGATCCCGACGTGAAGCGGGACATGATGGACCTCTTCAGCAAGTACATTCCTAGGGACGGGGGCTTCAGGCACGCCGAGGGCAACGCGGACGCCCACATCAAGACCTCCATCTACGGCGCTTCCGTGATGGTGCCCGTGGCTGCCGGACGCCTCGACCTTGGCCAGTGGCAGTCCGTCTACCTCTGCGAGTCCGACGGGCCGAGGATCAGGAAGCTGCGCATCAGCTTCGTCAAGGCGGAGTAGCCGGCGCCGGGAGGCTCCTCCCCGATGATCGTGCACGTGGACATGGACGCCTTCTTCGCGTCCGTCGAGCAGATGGACAATCCCGCCCTGCGGGGACGTCCGGTCATGGTCGGCGGAGGCGATCGGGGCGTCGTCGCCACGGCATCCTACGAGGCGAGGCGCTTCGGCGTCCATTCGGCCATGCCGGCAGGCCAGGCGCGCCGCCTCTGCCCCCAGGGCGTCTTCGTGCGCCCGCGCTTCGACAGGTACAAGGAACTCTCCGGCAAGGTCATGGAGGTGCTCCGCGCCCACTCGCCCCTGGTGGAGCAGGCCAGCATCGACGAGGCATACCTCGATGCGGAGGGGCTGGAGCGCGTCTACGGCAGCCTCCCCGCCCTCGTCTGCTCGCTGCGCTGCGCCATCCGGACCGCGACAGGCGGACTCACCTGCTCCGTGGGCGTGGCGCCGGTCAAGTTCCTTGCCAAGATCTGCTCCGACGTCAACAAGCCGGACGGCGTGTTCATTCTGGAAACCGGGGACGTGGAGGCCTTCCTCGCCACGCTTCCGGTGCGCAAGATTCCCGGCGTGGGCCCCAGGATGGCGGAGGCGCTCGGCAAGTTCGGCATACGCTTTGCCTCGGACATGCGCCGCTACAGCCCGGACTTCTTCCGGACCCGCTTTGGCCGTCCGGGCCTAGTCCTGCTCGAGCGCGCCATGGGGCGGGATCCGCGGCGCGTGGAGCCGGTGCGCGAGGCCAAGTCTGAAAGCGCCGAGGAGACACTTGCCAAGGATACCCGCGACCTTGAGCAGCTTCGGCGCATCCTGCTCGCGCATGCCGAAAAGGTCGGCCGCCGGCTGCGAAGCCAGAAGCTGCAGGGCCGCACCGTGACGCTGAAGGTCAAGTACGCCGACTTCACCCAGATCACGCGCTCGAAGACCCTGGATGCGCCCGTTGCCTCCACGCAGGGCATCTACGGCGTCGCCAGAGAGCTCCTGGAGGCCGTTTCGCTGAAAAAGGCGGTTCGCCTCCTTGGCGTCGGGGTCTCCAATTTCGGGGCGCCCCGCGAAAGGCTGACGCTGCTCTCGCTCCTGAACGGCGGACGCTCGCCCGAATTCGAGGGCGAAAAGCGCAGGCTCAAGCTCGACCGCACCCTCGACGCGCTCAGGGAGCGCTTCGGCGAAGGGGTGGTTGCCAGAGGGGCGCTGGCGATGCATCGCCGGGATGGTCTGGCGCAGGGACAGGACCAGCGCCAGGAACTGGATCCGCAGCCTTCGGGACGGACGCCCGAGGCTGGCAATTTGCGGGGATAGTGGTAGGTTTCCGGCAGGAAAAGGGAAGGCATCCCTTTTCGTCCTTCCCGCCCGCCCGCTTCCGCGCCCGCGTCTTTCCGCACGCGACGCCCCCCTCGGAGACGACAGCACCATGTATTCCGTGAAAGCCCATGTCCTGGAACTGACGGCCCTGCTCTGCGCCCATGGCATCGAGGACGTCGTTGTCTGCGCAGGCTCCCGCAGCGCCCCGCTGGCCCATACCTTCGCCAGCTGTCCCCGGCTTCGCTGCACGGCCATGGTGGACGAGCGCAGCGCCGCCTTCACGGCGCTCGGCATGTGCGCGGCCCTGAAGCGCCCCTGCGCCGTCTGCTGCACCTCCGGATCGGCCCTGCTCGACATGGCTCCCGCCGTTGCCGAAGCCTACTACCAGCGCCTGCCCCTGCTCGTGATCTCCGCCGACCGGCCCGAGGCTTGGATAGGCCAGATGGACGGCCAGACCATGGTGCAGCCGGGCGCCCTGCAGAACGTTGTCCGCAGGCAGGTCAGCCTGCCTGAGCCCAAGGACGCCGAAAGCCTGTGGTACGGCAACCGCCTAGTCAACGAGGCCCTGCTGGAGCTGTGCCATGCTGGTTCAGGGCCGGTTCACATCAATGTGCCCCTTGCCGAGCCCCTGTACGACTTTGGCGTTGAGGCTCTGCCCGAAGTGCGCGTCATCCGCAGGGAGCAAAGCCGGAAATTCGGGCTTTCCTCTGCCATGCGGGCGGAGTGGCAAAGCGCGAGGCGCCCACTGATCGTCGTCGGCCAGGAATTGGCGGGCCTGGGGCTCGAGGCGCCGCTGAAGGCCCTCATGGCCGAGGGCTGCATGGTCTTTGCCGAGCATCTGGCCAACCTCGTCGCCATCGAGAGCGAACCGGGTTTTGCCGGCCTCTTCGACCTCGTGCTGGCAGGCCCTGCCGAAAGCCTGCCGGAAGAGCTCCGGCCCGACTTCGTCGCCACCGTGGGCGGCCACATCGTGAGCAAGCGCCTCAAGCAGTACCTTCGCGTCCATCCGCCGGCAGTTCACTGGCACGTCTCGCCGGACGGCGCCTGTCCGGACCTCTTCCAGTGCCTGACCAGGGCCGTGGAGGCGGAGGACTTGGAACTCCTGGAAGGGTTGGCGGTCGAGCCCTGCCACGCCGATCCCGCCTTTGCCAAGGCCTGGAATGCGCGCCAGGAGCGCGTGGCGACCATGGCCAGGGACTTCGATCCCGAGCCCTTTGCGGACGCCACGGTTATGCAGTGCTTTCTGGCCTCGATGCCGGAAGGCGCCGCGCTGGCGCTCGGCAACTCCTCGCCGGTGCGCAACGCCCAGTACTTTCCCCTGCCGAAGGACACGGAAGTGACCTGCAACAGGGGCATCAACGGCATCGACGGCAGCCTCTCCGCGGCCTGCGGCTACGCCCAGGCCAGCGGCCGGCCCACCTTCTGCTGCATCGGCGACCTGAGCTTCTTCTACGACCAGAACGCACTCTGGCGCCGGGACATCCCCGCCAACCTGCGTATCCTGCTCTTCAACAACGGCGGAGGCGGCATCTTCCACCTCATTCCCGGCCCTGACAAGTCCGAGCACAGGGACGCCTTCATCGCCGGCGCAAGCGCGCTTGGCGCAGAGCATCTGGCCAAGACTCTCGGCATGGCCTACTGGCGCGCGGGATCCTTTGCGGAGCTGCGGGCGGCGCTTCTGCCCTTCTGCACGGCCAGGCCCGCTTCAGGCCCCATGCTGCTCGAGGTTGCAACCAGTCTCGAGGCCAGCGCCCAGGCCTCCCGGCGCATGATTGCCGAGGCCGCCGCCAGCCTTGCCCGGTAAGGGCCGTCCCTGCCCTGCAGGCAGGCTGGGGTGTGGCGTCGCTGTCTGGACAGCCGGGCTTCAGGCGCCGGACGGGCGCCCTTCAGCAGAGCCCTCAACTGCATCCATAACTTCGGACACCCCTGTCTCTCGGAGAGGCGTGTCTGCCAGTCCGGGAACCGCTTTCGGCCCCGTTCGTTCGTGTCCTTTGGGACGGTGCCTCGTGCCTGCGCATGAAGGCAGGTCCGCAAGGCGCCCGGAAGGAGCTGCAGGCTCCCGGTCCGCACAGAGCCGGGAGCCTGCAGAAGCTTTGCTGGCGATGCGTTATGCCTTGGCATGGTTCTCCTCGCTGTTGCCAGCCAACATCTTGATCAGCGGCGAGGCGTCGAGGGGCTAGGCCAGATAGGCGTTCATGCCGGCATCCATTCAACGCTGGGCGTCCTCGGCGAAGGCGTCCGCCGTGAGGGCGATGATGGGCACGGTCTTGGCATCGGCGCGGTTCATTTCGCGTATGGGTGCTGTGACCCCGAAGCCGTTCATGTGGGGCATGCGCAGATCCATGAGAACCACGTCGAAAAAGCCTGGCTTCGGATCGACGAAGAGCTTGCGGGCGACAAGGCCGTCTTCGGCGTGGGACACGGAGGCCTCGGTTTCCTCGAGGATGGTGGCGGCGCTCTCGGCGTTGATGGGCTGATCCGCGGCGAGCAGCACCCGCATGCCCTCGAGGGGGGGGAAGAGCTTCTTCTACGCGGTGGCCTTCGGTGTCCTCGTCGCCGGGGAGACGGGTCAGGGCGCAGTGGAGATGCGTCAAAAGAGCTGAAGACAGGCTTGGTCACAAGGGATAGGACGGGGCCTGCGCGGGATCAGGCTGGCCGCTGCAGGGGAGATGATCCCATGCGTGGCCGGCGGTGGGAACAGGGGGTGCCGAAGTGCCCGCACAAGGCCGGCGCAGAGCCTCGCCTGCATGCTGGAGCGAAAAGCTTTGCGCACGCCGCCAAGCGGATTCCGGCGTCTGCGGCCTAGGGACTGCCTCAAGCGCAGAGATCTGGTCCGGTCTGGGTGGCAGGGAATGAGGACGTCCGGGCCTTGCCTCTTCAGGCCAGCCAGGGCGGTTCCAGACATCCGCCAGGCAGGCCAGGGCCGGACTGGGAGCCCTGGAGGGGGCGTGCCTAGCTTCGCCTGAAGAGCGCCATGTATTCCTGGTTGCCCTTGGGTCCCTTGATGGCTGCAGGCAGCACGCCGAGACTCTCCAGCGCTAGCTCCTGCGCGCAGAAGCCGAGAATCTTGTCCACGGCGCGCTGGCGGGCGGCTTCGCTCCTGACCACGCCCTTGACGGTTTCGCCGGGCCCGAGCTCAAACTGCGGCTTGATGAGCACGGCAGCCAGCCCTCCGCCCTTGAGCCAGGCCATGCAGGGCGGCAGGATGAGCGTAAGCGAGATGAAGGAGACGTCGGCCACGACAAGATCCACCTCTTCGGGGATGAGCGAGGGGGGCGCGGCCCTGAGGTTGACGCCCTCCAGATTGACGACCCGGGGATCGGCCTTGAGCTTTTCGTGCAGCTGGTTGTGGCCGACGTCCACGGCGTAGACCCTGGCCGCGCCGTGCTGGAGCAGGCAGTCGGTGAAGCCACCCGTGGAGGCACCGGCATCGAGGCAGACCCAGTTCTGGACGTCGAGGTGGAAGGCGTCCATGATGGTGAGCAGCTTGTAGGCGCCGCGGCTGACGTATTGCTCCCTGGCGGTGAGCTGGAAGCGGGTGCCGGCCGGGTAGATGTGGCCCGGCTTGTCAACGGCAACGGGCAGGGTCTGGCTTCCCTCGGGAACGGCCACCTGCACTTCGCCGGCCATGATGAGCCGCTTGGCCTGTTCGCGGCTTTCGGTCAGGCCCTGCTCGAAGACGAGCTGATCGGCCCTGGCTTTGAGGACTTTTGCGCACATGCGGGGCAGCATAGCCCTGCGCCAGAGGGATGGCAACACGCAACCGGAGCCTTGCCGGAAGAGACCGATTTTTCCCAAGATAATTCGAGCGGCACTTGAGTTTTCGCCTTGCCAAGCCTGGGCGTTTGGGGTAGAAAGTCCGCCTTTAGGGACAATGAACGATCGTCGCAGGCGCTTGTTCCTGCGGCCAGCTCCATGGCGTCCCAAACCACGCGAGGTTTACCATGAAAAAAGACATCCAGCCCAAGGTGTACAAAGCGACCATCACCTGCGCTTGCGGCCACTCCGAACAGGTGCTCTCCACGAAGGGCGAGCAGGTGCACGTCGAAGTCTGCTCCGCTTGCCATCCCTTCTTCACCGGCAAGCAGCGCTTCCTCGACACCGCCGGCCGCATCGACCGCTTCCGCAAGAAGTACGCCAAATTTGAAAAGCAGAAGTAGCTTCCTGTATGCATTGCTCGCCTTTCTGACGGCCGACCGCCCGCTTGTCGGCGGCCAGGCCGTCATGGAAGGGGTCATGATGAGAAACGGCCAGTCCTACGGGCTGGCTGTGCGAATGAAGGGAGAGATCGTTGCCGAACGGCGCACGTGGTACTCCTTTCTGCCCGAAGCCATCCGCACCCGGCCCTTCGTCCGGGGCGTTCCCGTCCTCGTCGAGACGCTGGTCAACGGCGTCAAGTCCCTGAACCGCTCTGCCGAGCTGCAGGGCGAGGCGGAAGGCGCCCCCATGGAGGGCTGGCATCTTGCGCTCACGCTTATAGCCTCCCTGCTCTTCGCGGTGCTGCTTTTTCTGGTGATTCCGCACGGCATGAGCTGGCTCATGCAGCAGGCGGGCTTGGGCGGAGACGTCAACGGCGTCTCCTTCCAGCTCTGGGACGGGCTCTTCAAGATGCTCATTCTTGTCGCCTACATCTGGGGCATAGGGCGCATTCCGGAGATCCGTCGCGTCTTCCAGTACCACGGGGCGGAGCACAAGACCATCAGGGCCTTCGAAACGGGCCTGCCCGTCGACGCCGCGCTGGCAGCCAGGCAAAGCCGGCTCCATCCCCGGTGCGGAACGACGTTCATACTCTTTGTCATCTGCATTTCCATCCTGCTGCACGCCGTCCTCGTGCCGCTCTTCCTTGGCTGGTACATGCCGGAGAGCGCCTGGCTCAAGCACGCGTACACGCTCCTGCTTAAGTTCGCCCTGATCTTTCCCGTGGCGTCCCTAGCCTACGAGCTGATACGCTTTGCCGGCAAGATGAAGGACGGCTGGCTGGCGACTGTTCTGCGCGCGCCGGGCATGGCGCTGCAGCTGCTGACAACGGCCGAGCCCGACAGGGAGGAGCTGGAAGTCGCGGTTGTGGCGCTGAAGGAAGCCCTGGGCGCAGGCTCCGAGTTCGAGGTGAACGCAGTTCCCTACCGGCTGCAGTAGCAGGCCCCACCTGGAGATATTCCCATGTTCGCCAAACTCGAAGGCCTTGAGAAGAAATACATGGAGCTGGAGCAGCAGCTGTCCCAGCCCGGCATCTATAACGATCAGGAGCAGTTCAAGAAGCTCTCCAAAGCCCATGCCGACCTGAAGGACGTGGTGGAGCTCTTCCGCCAGTACCGTTCGGCCAAGGAGCAGATTGAGGAGAACAGGCAGCTGCTCCACGAGGACGATCCCGAAATCAAGGCTCTGGCCCAGGAGGAGATCAAGAACCTCGAAGCCAGGCTTCCCGAGATCGAGCATCAGCTCAAGGTGCTGCTCATCCCCAAAGATCCGCTCGACGAGAAGAACACCATCCTTGAGATCCGCGCCGGCACGGGTGGCGAGGAGGCGGCCCTCTTTGCCGCCGATCTCTTCCGCATGTACTGCCGCTACGCTGAGCTCAAGCACTGGAAGGTGGAGATCATGAGCGAGTCGCCGACCGAGGCCGGCGGCTACAAGGAAGTCATCCTGCTCATCTCCGGCGACAAGGTGTACAGCCACCTCAAGTTCGAGGCTGGCGCCCACCGCGTCCAGCGCGTGCCCGCCACCGAGGCCCAGGGCCGCATCCATACCTCCGCGGCCACGGTGGCCGTCATGCCCGAGGCCGAGGACGTGGACATCGACATCCGGCCCGAAGACCTCAAGATCGACGTCTACCGCGCCTCCGGCGCCGGCGGCCAGCACGTCAACAAGACCGAGTCCGCCGTGCGCATTACGCACATCCCCTCCGGCCTCGTGGTGACCTGCCAGGACGAGCGCAGCCAGCACAAGAACAAGGCCCGCGCCATGAAGGTGCTGGCCTCCCGCCTGCTCGCCCTCGAGACGGAGAAGCAGAACAGCGAACTCGCCGCCGACCGCCGCTCGCAGGTCGGCTCAGGCGACCGCTCAGAGCGCATCCGCACCTACAACTTCCCGCAGGGCCGCTGCACGGACCACCGCATCAACCTGACCCTCTACTCTCTGGACAGGATCATGCAGGGCGAAATCGACCCCCTGCTCGAGGCCCTGTCGCAGGCTGCCCAGGCAGAGGCCCTCAAGGCCGAGGCAAGCGGCGAGTAGCCGGCCTTCCCAGCACGCCATTTTCATCCAGGGCGGCCTTCCGGACTTTCGGGAGGCCGCCCTGGCGCTTTCGGGCCCTGTCGCGGAACGCGGCCGGGCGCACAAGCAAAGCGGCGCCCCTTCCGTCAAGAAGGGGCGCCGCGCTTCAGTCAGCTTGGGGTCAGGTCCCGCGCTTGTCTACTGCAGGGGAGAGACGTGCTCCGGCATTTCGTCGTGGGAGGACGGGGGCAGGTCGACGACGCGGCCCTGGAGCCACACGTAGGCGTCGATTTCGTCGCCTTCCTTGGGCTCGTAGTCCTTGAGCACGGTCTTAGGCGCGTAGAGGGCCAGATGCATGGGCTCGCGGCTCTCGAAGGGGAAGTGCAGGTAGATGAGCTTCACCGGCATCTTCTCCAGCATATGGTCCTCAACCTGGGCGACGGTCGCACGCAGCTGGTACTCGCAGAAGCTCTGGCCGGGCATGATGAGGTGCTTGCCGGAGAGCGGGATCTTCAGCGGCGGCACGTCGAGACGGCTCTTGCCGGGATTCTGCTGGAGCCACGACTCGGCGTGGACTTCATAGGCAGAGCCCTGGGTGATGGTGAGTTCGTCCAGCAGCGCCTTGCGCAGGGAGAGGGCAAGGCCGGCCAGCAGTATGGTCTGCGTTACGCCGGGCGTGAGGTCGTCGTGGTCGCGCTCCATCATGGGATCGTAGAACCACAGGGGCTTGCGGCCTTCCTCCATGGTGCAGCCCACGTTGCCGCCGACGCCGGCCTGCCAGGGATGCAGCTCGGCAACGGTCATGTCGTTGGGCAGGCCCTCGAGCAGGGGGCAGGCGTCCACGGGACGCATCTTCTCGCCCTCGGGGCCGGACATGGTCACGGAGGCCCTGATCGGGGAGTCCTGGGGCCAAGCCATGACGATGAAGTCGTCGTTCTTGACCTTCCACTGCCACACGGGCCTGGTGCCGCCCTCCTGGAGGACGGTGGCGACCACCTGGGACATGAGCTGCTGCGGATGGCCTCCGAGCAGCACGCCCCACTGGAGGCCCAGGCCTTCGAGATGCTGGCGGTACGCGCCCTCCAGCATGGCCTTGGCTTCTTCGGGAGTGGGCTTGCGGCGGGCCTCGACGCTTTCCTGGGCGCTGGCGGAGGCTGCGTCCACGTTCTTGTTGTCGGCCATCTGAGTCTCCTTTGGTTAGCGGTGGGAATCGCCGCGTCCGCGTCCGCGTCCGCCGCGGCGATCGCCTCTGTCGCCACGCTCGCCGCGATCGCCTCTGTCGCCTCTGTCACCTCTGTCGCCACGGTCGCCGCGCGGCCTCGGGGCAGGACGGGCGGTGTCTTCGGGAGACCAGGGATGGCCCTGCTCTTCGAGCAGAACGGCCCTGCGGCTGGCGCGGATGCGGTCGCCGTTGATCTCGATGACCTTGACGGTCATCTCCTCGCCGAGGCGCGCCACGTCCTCGACCTTGTCCACGCGCTTGACGTCGAGCTGGGAGACGTGGACCAGGGCCTCCACGTTGGGCAGCACCTCGACGATGGCGCCGATCTCGAGGATCTTGCGGACCTTGGCGGTGTAGTTCTTGCCGAGGTCGGGGCGCTGGTCGTAGTACTTGAGCATTTCCGTGGTCTTGGCCAGGGCTTCGGCAGTGGGGGCGAAGATGGAGATCTTGCCGGAGTCGTCGATGTCCACGGCAGAGCCGGTGGCCGTGGTGATGGCCTTGATGTTCTTGCCGCCGGGGCCGATGATGAGGCGGATGATGTCGGGATTGACGTAGATTTCGGCGTGCTGGGGCGCGTACTGGGAGAGCTCCGCGCGGGGGCCGGCGAGAACCTTGGCCATCTCGCCGAGGATGTGCAGGCGGCCTTCGTGGGCCTGGCGCATGGCTGCGCGCATGATGTCGGTGGAGAGGCCTTCGACCTTGATGTCCATCTGGATGCCGGTGACGCCTTCGGCGGTGCCGGCAACCTTGAAGTCCATGTCGCCCATGGCGTCCTCGTCGCCAAGGATGTCGGTGAGGACGACGAACTGGTCGCCTTCCTTGATGAGGCCCATGGCAACGCCCGCCACGGGAGCGCTGATCGGCACGCCCGCATCCATGAGGGAGAGGCAGCCGCCGCACACGGCGGCCATGGAGGAGGAGCCGTTGGACTCAAGGGTCTCGGAAACCACGCGGATGGTGAAGGGGAAGCTGTCCTGCGCGGGCAGCACCGGGCGCAGGGACTTTTCGGCCAGGGCGCCGTGGCCGATTTCGCGACGGGAGAGGCGCACGGGCTTCACTTCGCCCACGCAGAAGGGCGCGAAGTTGTAGTGCAGCATGAACTGCTTGGTGACATCGCCGTTGAGGGAGTCGACGCGCTGCTCGTCGGTGGAGGAGCCGAGCGTGCACACGGCGAGGGACTTGGTCTCGCCGCGGCGGAAGAGTGCTGAACCGTGGGTGCGGGGCAGCACGCCCGCCTGGATCTGGATGGGACGCACGGTCTTGGTGTCGCGGCCGTCGATGCGCAGGCCTTCGGCCACGATGCGGGCGCGCACGACCTTCTTCTCGAGGGCGGCAATCATGTCGCCGACGCCGGCAAGGGCCTCGGGATTCTCGGCCCAGGCGGGATCGGCTGCCAGGGTCTGCATGACCTTGTCCTTGACGGCCTTGCGGGCCGTCTTGCGCTCAATCTTGTCCTGGACCTGCATGGCCTCCTTGATGCCTGCGGCCTCGCAGAGCTCGGCAACGCGGGCAGAGAGCACCGCGTCCTCTTCGTGGGGCGTGAAGGCCATCTTTTCCTTGCCGGCCTGGGCGCGCAGGGTCTCCTGGGCTTCCAGCAGGGGCATGACCTGGGCGCGGGCCCAGTCGAGGGCGTCGATGATGTCATCCTCGGGGACGAAGCGGGCTTCGCCTTCCACCATGGTCAGCGCGGTTTTGCTGGCAGCGAAGACGATGTCGAGGTCGCTCTGTTTGCGTTCGCTGTGGGTGGGGTTGAGGACGAACTGGCCGTTGACGCGGCCGACGCGGCCGCCGACCACGGGGCCGTCAAAGGGCAGGCTCGACAGGTGCAGGGCGGCCGAGGCGCCGGTCATGGCGAGGATGTCGGGATCGTTTTCCTGGTCAGCGGAGAGCACCGTGGCCAGCACCTGCACGTCCTGCATCAGTCCCTTGGGGAAGAGCGGACGGATGGGGCGGTCGATGAGGCGGGAAACCAGGGTTTCGTGCTCCGAGGGGCGGCCGATTTCGCGACGGAAGAAGCTGCCGGGGATGCGGCCGGCCGCGTACATGCGCTCGGCGTATTCGACGGTCAGGGGGAAGAAGCCTCTGTCGACCTCAAGCTCGACGGAGCAGACGGTGACGAGCACGACGGTGCCGCCGCACTGCACCCACACGGCGCCGTCGGCCTGGTTGGCGACGCGGCCGGTTTCGAAGATGAAGTCCTTGCCGCCGACGCTGGCGGTCACCCGGACGGGGTTGAAGATGTCCTTGAGCATGGTTCTCCTTTGCCGAAGGGGATTCCGGGCAAGCTCAGCAGAGGCTGCCGGGTTTGCCCGGATACCCCTTCACGGCGTGTCGTTGGATGGGGGGCAAAGCGCGAGGAGGGGCCCTGCAAGGCCCCTCCTCGTCTGGAATATGCCGCCTACTTGCGCAGGCCGAGCTTTTCGATCAGCGCGCGGTAGCGCTGGATGTCTTTCTGCTTGAGGTAGTTGAGGATGTTGCGGCGCTGGCCGACGAGCTTGAGCAGGCCGGTGCGGGAGTGGAAGTCCTTCTTGTGCACCTTGAAGTGCTCGGTGAGGCCTTCGATGCGGGCGGTGAGCAGGGCAACCTGCACTTCGGGGGAGCCGGTGTCGCCTTCGTGTCTGGCGTGCAGGTCGATGACAGTCTTCTTCGAAACGGAATCCATTGCCACAGCAGTACTCCTTAGTAAGGGATGGGTTTAGGGTTGCTTCCAAAGCCCCCTGGCTACTTTCACAAGCCGGCTTCCGGCCTCCTTGGCGTCGTCCAGCCGGCCTATGGCGGCTTCCCTGCCGTCCTCGGTGAGGAAGCAGAGGCCGTTGCTGGCCTGGACGGCGCCGAGCAGGGATGGCGGGCAGGCAACGGGCCAGCCGTCGCGCATCCTGCGGGCTTGGGCTGCCGAGAGCGCTATCCTGGGCCAGCCGGGCAGGGCGTCGCCAATGGGGCGGACCTGCTCAGGCAGGGTTTCGGGATGCGCCTTCAGCGCCTCGAAGCCGACCGCTTCGGACAGGCCGAAGGGGTGGCTGTACTCCCGGACCAGTTCGGTCAGCACCGCGCCGCACTGCAATCGCGTCCCCAAGCTGTGGGCGAGGGACCGAATGTAGGTGCCGGAGCTGCACGTGACCCGGAATGAGACGGATGGAAGATCCACCGAGATGGCCTCCACCCGGGAAATTTCAACGCGCTTGACCTTCTGGGGAACCTCCAGGCCCTTGCGGGCGAGGCGGTAGAGGGGCTGGCCCTGGTGCTTGGCGGCGGAGTAGGGGGGCACTTCCTGCATGCTTGAGCCAAGCCATGCGCTGAGCGCTTCCGTGACGTCCGCTTCCGTGACGCCGTCCCAGCCGGCCTTCGCGGTCTCCGCGCCCTCGGCGTCCCAGGTGTCGGTTTCCCGTCCCAGTTCCAGGGTGCCGCGGTAGATCTTGAAGCCGCCCTGCAGCAGATAGTCCGAAAGCTTCGTGGCCTGGCCCAGCAGCACCAGGAGCACGCCCGACGCCATGGGGTCGAGGGTTCCCGCATGGCCTATCTTCTTCTGCCCCATGGCTTTGAGCGCATTGAGGCAGCGTCTGGAGGTCGGGCCGGAGGGCTTGTCGAGGACAAGCACGCCGTCCTGCTGGGGAAGCCGCACGAAGGGGGTATCTGCTTGTTCAGTCATACGCGGAGCGGAATAGTAGAGGAAGCGGTCTGATAAGTCAAAGAAATATTGGGCTTTTTGGGGCGAAGCCGAGGCTATTCCGCCTTGGGGGCAAAGGCATGGCGCCGCAGGGCTGCAAGCACCACCTCCGTGGCATCTGCGAGGGGCACGCGCAGGGTGCCACCGGCGGCCTTGACGTGCCCGCCTCCGCCGAAGGATGCGGCCGCGGCGTTGACGTCGACCCCGGCGGAGGATCGCAGGCTGACGCGCGTGGAGCCGGGGTCCTGCTCGCGCAGGAGGCAGGCCGCGTCCACGCCCTTGAGGTCGCGCATGCGGTCCACCAGGCCTTCCATGTCCTCGGCGGTCGTGCCGGTCTCCTGCAGATCCTGCAGGGTGCAGGAGCACATGGCGACCCTGCCTTCCTCCTTGAGCTCGACCCGGCCGAGCAGCCGGCTCCAGAGGCGGAAGCGCCCCAGGGTCTCGTTCTTGTCCAGGGCTTCGCGGATCTGGTAGATGTCCGCGCCCGCCAGGGCAAGCCTCGAGGCCAGGGCGAAGACTTCGGGCGTGGCGTTGTCGTGGCGGAAGCCGCCAGTGTCGGTGACAAGGCCGAGGGCGAGGGCTTGGGCCAGATCCCTGTCCAGGGGCACGCCGGCCGCGAAGATCACGGAGGCGAGCACCTGCGCGGTGGCGCAGGCTTCGGGCTTGACCAGGGAGCAGACGTCGCCCATGCCCTGGCCCACGTGGTGGTCGATGTTGATGCAGGGGAGAGCGGGCGCGAGGGCGCCGAGTTCCTCGCCGAGGCGGGAGGGGGTTCCGCAGTCGAGGGCGAGCAGGCATCCGGCCTTGAAGGGCAGGCGGTGGATGCGCTCCACGGGGATGGAGGGCAGGGGCAGGAAGCCGAGGTAGGCGGGCACGCCCGTGGGCGTGAAGAGGGCGAACTGCTTGCCGAGGGACTTGAGGAGCAGGGCCGCGGCGGCCAGAGAGGAGAGTGCGTCGCCGTCAAGGCGGACGTGGGCCGCGACGACGAAGCGGTCACGGGCCTTGATCGCGTCGGCGCACGCTTTGGCCTCCCTGCGCCAGGCCAGGGGGAAGGCAAGGGCTTCGAGGGCGTGTTCCTGAACCGGCGAGCTGTCTGTCACGGTGTCCTCCAGAATGTGGCCGCTGGGCGCGGACGGCCTAGATGGGCAGGATCTCGAGGCTCGAGTCCACGATCTCCTCCTTGGCGACGGCCTCCATCATGAGCAGGCACTTGTCCATCTTGGAGCGCAGGTGGCGTTCAGAGTTGGAGAGGGAGACCACGGCCAGACGCAGGCTCGTCAGGCTGTCCTCGGTGCCGTCTTCGGCGATGGCGACGTTGAAGCGGCCGCGGGTCTTCTGCTTGAGGGAGTTGGCGACCCGGCGCTTGGCCTTGAGGTTGTCGTTGCCGTCCAGGGCGATTTCAACGGTGAGAAGGGCTATGAACATGGAAGGCGAAAAGGCGGCGGAAGAGCTCAGCGCCCTTCCGCCGCCCGCAGAATGCCTGCTGCTAGAGGGTGGCGGCTTCCTGGACCGTGTCGAAGGCCTCGATGATGTCGCCGACCTTGACGTCGTTGAAGTTCTCGATGCCGATGCCGCACTCGTTGCCGTGCAGCACTTCCTTGGCATCGTCCTTGAAGCGCTTCAGGGAGCCGATGTGGCCGGTGTGCACCACGACGCCGTCGCGCAGGAGGCGCACGCCGGCGTTGCGGACGATCTTGCCGTCCGACACGAAGGCGCCGGCGATGGTGCCGACCTTGGGCAGGGTGAAGGTCTGGCGCACCTCGGCCTGGCCGAGGTAGACCTCCTTCTCGACCGGCGCGAGGAGGCCGGCCATGGCGTTCTTCACGTCGTCCACGAGCTTGTAGATGATGTCGTAGAAGCGGATGTCCACGTTTTCGTGGGCAGCCTTGTTCTTGATCGTGGCCGTGGGACGGATGTTGAAGCCGATGATGATGGCCTTGGAGGCCGAGGCGAGCAGGATGTCCGACTCGGAGATGGCGCCCGTGCCGGCGTGCACCACGTTGACGTTGACCTTGTCCGTGCTGGCCTTCTTGAGGGATTCCTGCACGGCCTCGAGGGTGCCCTGCACATCGGCCTTGAGGACCAGGTTGAGGGTCTTCTGCTCGTCGTCCGCCGAGGAGGCAAGGAAGGTCTCGAGGGTGATCTTGGACTGGCTCGCCAGGTCGCTCTCGCGCTGCTTCACGGCGCGGGCGTCGGCGATGCGGCGGGCCACCTTCTCGTCGGCGACGGCGTTGAACTCCTCGCCGGCTTCGGGAACGCCGGTGAAGCCCTGCACCTCGACGGGGATGGAGGGGCCGGCCTCCTTGACCTTCTTGCCCTGATCGTTGAGCAGGGCGCGCACGCGGCCGGAGAAGGTGCCGCACACGAAGTTGTCGCCCTGGCGGAGGGTGCCCTCCTGGACGAGGACAGTGGCCACGGGGCCGCGGCCCTTGTCGAGCTTGGCTTCGATGATGTGGCCCTTGGCCGGCTTGTTCGGATTGGCCTTCAGCTCCATGATCTCCGACTGCAGGGCGAGCAGCTCGAGCAGGTCGTCCAGGCCTTCCTTGGTCTTGGCGGAGACCTTCTGCACGATGGTGTCCCCGCCCCAGTCCTCGGGCAGGAGCCCGAGCTCGGAGAGCTCGCGCAGGACGCGGTCGGGATCGGCGCCGGGCTTGTCGATCTTGTTGACGGCCACGATGATCGGCACGTTGGCGGCGCGGGCGTGGTTCACGGCCTCGCGGGTCTGCTCCATGACGCCGTCGTCGGCGGCCACGACCAGGATGACGAGGTCGGTGATCTGGGCGCCGCGGGCGCGCATGGCGGTGAAGGCCTCGTGGCCGGGCGTGTCGAGGAAAACGACCTCGCCCTTCTTGGTGCGCACGTGGTAGGCGCCGATGTGCTGGGTAATGCCGCCCGCTTCGCCGGTGGTGATGTGGCTTTTGCGGATGGCGTCGAGCAGCGAGGTCTTGCCGTGGTCGACGTGGCCCATGATGGTGACGACCGGAGGACGGGTCCTGAGATCCTCGGGCTTGTCCGGGATCTGCTCCTCCAGGTAGTCTTTCTCCTCGAAGCCCGTCTTCTCCACTTCGTAGCTGAACTCGGCGGCGACGATGGCGGCCGTGTCGAAGTCGATGGACTGGTTGATGGTCGCCATGATGCCCAGATTGAAGAGCACCTTGATGATCTCGTTGGCCTTGAGGCCCATCTGGTGCGCCATGTCGGAGACGCGGATGGCGTTCTCGATGCGCAGCTTGCGCTTGGCCTGCTTCAGGGGCTGGGTGACGGGCGCGGGAGCCTGGGGCTTGGCGCCCTTGCGGTGGCCCTTGCCGCGCACGCGCGGAGCGTCGTGCTCCTCCTGATGGTGCCCGAAGCCGCCGGCCTGGAAGTCGACGGTGCGGCGCCCCTTGTTGCGCTTCTTCTTGCTCTGGCCGCTGCGGCTGTCGAGGGGCTGATCTTCGCCTCCGCCAAAGCCGCCCATGGACGGGCGGGATCCGCGGGAGCCGTCGGAGCGGAAGCCCTGGCCGGGTGCGCCGCCGGGCCTTGCCGGACGCGCATGCTGGGAGGGGCCGCCTCTGCGGGCGCC
>JAEEPQ010000240.1 GCA_016284885.1 Desulfovibrio sp. | reverse complement strand
CGGTAGCGTGTCCTTGGCGTTGCGCCTGGTTGCGGAGAGAGGGGCTGGAAAGGGGCCTGGGGCCGGATCTGGCTAGATCAGCCTTGCGGCCTGCATGCCGAGCAGGAGGGCCCCAAAGCCGGCAGCCGCCTGCACGGCGACGTTGAGGGCGAGCAGGCCTGGCCGCGAGGCAAGGGCCCAGCTGTCGAAGACAAGGGACGAAAAGGTGGTGAAGCTGCCCATGAAGCCGACGCAGATCACGACGCGCACGGCGTCGGCAAGGAGGGCGCGCACGGCGGCCAGCTCGTAGACGAAGCCGAAGAGGCAGCAGCCCAGAATGTTGACGGCCATGGTCCCGAAGGGGAAGCCGGTGCCGAGGAGGCGGGCGCAGGCGACGGTCATGCCGTAGCGCGAAAGGGCGCCGCAGCCGCCGGCGAGGAAGATGAGCAGGCAGAGTGCGAGCGGATGCATGGGAGACGGCCTATGCCCTGCCGCAGCCGAACTCGAGGGCCATGAATTCGGCGAGGGCGTCGCGCCAGTGGGGCATGGGGGGAAGCCCGTAGAGGGCGAGCATGCGCTTCTCGAGCCTGGAGTTGGCGGGGCGCCTGGCGGGCAGGGGGGATTCCGCGCTCGTGCAGGCCTGGACCTGCTGGTCTTTGCCTGCCAGCGCGAACACGGCCTTGGCCAGTTCGAACCAGGTGGCCTCGCCCTCGCAGGTGAGGTGGAAGGTGCCCCGCAGCTCCGGGCGCTCCAGCAGGGCCTTGACGGCACTGGCGACGGCCAGGGTGCTCGTGGGGTTGCCGTGCTGGTCGTCCACGACCTTGAGCAGGGGCCGGGTGCCGTCGGCAAGGCGCATCATGGTGTGCACGAAGCTGGGGCCGCCGGGCCCGTAGAGCCAGGAAACCCGGGCGACGACATGGTTGGGGCAGCCGAGGCGCACCGCGCACTCGCCGGCCCACTTGCTCCTGCCGTAGACGCTGAGGGCGCCGCCGGCCTGGTCGAATTCGCTGTAGGGGCGGTCCAGCGCGCCGTCGAAGACGTAGTCCGTGGAGAAGGCCACGAGGCGGGCACCCGCATTGCGCGAGGCGTGGGCGATGTTCGCCGAGCCCTGCTCGTTGACGGCGAAGGCTTGCCCCTCCTCGCTTTCGCACTTGTCCACCTGGGTCATGGCCGCGCAGTGGAGCACGGCTTCGGGCCTGACCTCGGCAAAGGCCCTGGCAACGGACGCCGCGTCCACAACGTCGATTTCGCCGTGCCCCAGGGCCGCCACCTCGTGCTGGCCTTCGAGCGCTTTGGCCAGCGTCCTTGCCAGCATGCCCCTGCCGCCGGTGATGAGGATGCGCATTGCCTGCCTCCCTGCGTTGTCGTTCGGTTTCTGGCCGGAACAGGCGTCTCCCGGCCCGGCCCGGCTTTTTGTACGGCGAAGTCTTTCCGTCGTAAAGGGTGCGTCCGGCTCCGGACCTCAGCCGGGCTTCTGCGCGGCCACCTGGCCTTGAGCCGTGCCGGACTGCTTCTGGCGCTCCCCTGCCAGGGGGCGGGGCAGGGCACCTCAGCCCCAGCCGCAGGCAGGCGGCCGGGCGCCGCTTCTGGCTGCCAGCCAGGAAACGGTGCCAGCCAGCGCGAGCACAAGGACAATGACGGCAAGGGCTGCGAGGTCTTTCACGCGTTCTCTCCAGAAAGGGGACTGCAGGCATGGCTCCGGGACTGCCGGCGGAAGCCTGCGGGAGCCGGGGAGCCTGCGGAAGCGCGGAAGCCGGGGCTCCTTGCCAAGCGGCGCGCCTGCGGCATAGAAAAACGGCCATGCGCTTCCTTGAGCCTTTCGACACGCGCGAGGTCATGCCACGATGCCCGGTTCCCCAGCCATTCTTCTCATAGCCTACGGCTCCTGCAATGCAAAGGGGCTGGCCGCGCTTCGGCGCTTTGAGGAGGACGTCAGGGCCACCTATCCGGGGCTTCCCGTGCGCTGGGCCTATACCTCGACGCGCATCCGCACACGCCTGGCAAGCCAGGTCCGCGCCAAGTCCGACTCTGTCACCAAGGCCCTGAAGCGGCTCATCCTGGAGCGCTTCGGCCCCATTGCGGCCCAGCCCCTGCAGGTGGTGCCGGCAACGGAGAACTCCGAGGTGGAGCAGCTGGCCCAGGCCGTTGCCGAGGAGACCGGCACCGCCATCAGCGTCGGCGCGCCGCTGCTCTCGACGGAAGAGGACATGGCGTCCTGCCTGGAGGCGCTGCTGGCGGGGCTGCCTGCCGAACGCCTGCCTTCCGAGCACGTGGTGCTCATGGGCCACGGCGCCAGACACCATGCCCAGGAGCGCTACGACAGGCTGTCGGCCCTGCTGGCCGAACGCGAACCCCGCATCCATCTGGCAACCATGTCGGGCAGAACCACCATCCGGGAGATCCTGCCCAAGCTTGCCTCGCACCGGGTGTGGCTCCTCCCCTTCCTCTCCACCGTGGGCCGCCACGCCGAGCACGACATGGCCGGTTCAGGCCCCGATTCCTGGAAGACCCTGCTGGAGGAGGCCGGCCACGAGTGCCTGCCCGTCGTCCAGGGAGCCATCGAAAACAGGGCGCTGGCCGCCGTCTGGCTCAGACACCTCGAGGAAGCCCTCGCCAGGCTCGGCATCCGTCCCGCCTGAGTTCCCCGCTGCCTTCGCCTCCCCCTTCACTCCATAGCTATAAGGATCCAAGCCATGCCTTTCTTCTTCCGCGCGCCTGCCATGGCGCTGGCCTGTCTCGCCATGCTGGCGGGAAGCCCTGTCGAAGCCCCCTGCGCCGATGCCCAGGCCTTCAATCCCTATCTGCACTCGGATTTCCCCACCTCCAGGAAGCCCAAGGGCGAAGCCGCGGAGATGCTCAAGAAGCTCGGCGCCCGCGCCCAGAGCATAGCGGCCGAAGCCGGGTGGCGCAGGCACTGGCGCGAGGAGGTCTATCCCGTCCTCTTCGGCGACCCCAAGGCTCCCCACGAGATCCTGGTCATGATCGACTTCGCCTCGCCCAAGACCCGTGCCGTCTGGGCGGCAGCCAAGGGCGCCATGGCAAAGCTTGATCCCGCCAAGGCCAAGGTCGTGCTCTTCAGCGACTCCGATGAGCTCTACGCCTACGACATGGCGGGGCTGGTCCTGTGGGCCAACATCAACCGCAAGGGCAAGGGCCCCGAGACCCTCGACTGGGCCCTGGACGCCTGGGACAAGGCCAAGGCGAAGAAGCGCGGCAAGAAGTTCATTAGCGAGTACGACTCCGTGACCTCGCGCACGGAGCTGCCCATGGTCTTCCATGGCATGCGCCGGCTTGGCGTCCCTGAGACCGAGGAGTGCAGCGTGGCCGACTAC
>JAEEPQ010000039.1 GCA_016284885.1 Desulfovibrio sp. | reverse complement strand
ATGCGGGCCCGCAGGCGCGCAAGGCCAGGGCGGACGGTAGGAAGCGCTTCGCAGGCTGGCCCTGCGGCTGCAGGAGGTCCTGAACAGAAGCATCCCCCGCCGGAAGCGGAAGGAGCTGTCCGGCGGGGGCTTTCCTGTCAGCAGCCTGGCAGGCTGCATCTGGCCAGCTCTGCCTGGCCGCTATACCTGATCAATGGGCGTCATGCGCTGGTCGCCCTCCTGGGTGTGCACGACTATCTCCTTGATCTGCGTGCCGGCAGGGAGGGTGAATTCCAGCTTCTCGTTGGGAATCATGTTCCGCGGCACCCTGTCGGCCGCCACGGCCACGCCGTTGACGTCGATGCCGGTCACGAGCACGGGTGCCTTGTTGGCTGAGACCAGGGTGACGGCAAGCACGTACAGGGTCTGGTCGTTCACGATGTAGGGCCTGTTGTCCTCCCAGGTGGCACCGAAGGCCAGCTGGGCGTTGATGTCCAGAGTTTTGCCTTTGGCGTCCTTGTGCGAGGAGCAGGCTCCGCAGAGGAGCATGGCCGCCATGGCGAGGAGGGCGAGAGCTTTTTTCATGGTCAAAGCCTTTTCACGTTGCGTGGGTGGGGCGGGGCAAGGATCCCGGAAGGCTTCTGCCTGCCTGCCAGGGAAGGCGGCGGGCGTGCCTTCTCTCCTCCCTATCGGCAGGGCGGCCGTGCAGGATTAGGCCTGCCCGGCAGGAGCGGGCATGGCCAGGCAGGCAAAGAAGGCGCCGTCCAAAGAAGCCTAGGAAGGGCCTTTCCCTATGGCGAGCGGGGAGTCTCGCCGTCTCCTTCTCAAGGACGCCGCAGGCAGTTCATGCCGTGAGATTCTTGGCCTTTGGCCCTCCGTCGCGACACGCTGGAACGGGCCGGCAACAGGCTGAATGAGGCGACCCGCAGGAGAAGAGAGGCGAGGCAAAGATATTTGCGTTCGGCTCCCTCCGAAAAGGGAGAGCGGGTTCGAGAAAGTGCTTCTCAATTGGGAACTGCAACAGATATAGTTCTATGATCTTGGTGTTTCTCTGAAAAATTCGAATTAAATCTTGCTAATTCATTGAATAAAGTTGTAATATTATGAATTATAAATGACACTAGTTGTATCGTCAACTCCATAAACATAATGGAGAAAATATTTCAATTTTTCTCAATAGCCTGTTGGGTGTGGTACGTTGCTACATCAATATATTTTTGATTACTCTCTATCATCAGCGTCTAGCATGAGATGGATTGCTAATAAATCATGACCAATATTATTGATATTCATACGCAGCAACACCTTTGTTTAAAATTTCATTCTTGAGTTTTCTCCCATTCTCTTAATGTTGAATGTGTCTACAATATCATCCATTGCGGGTACAAGACCACCATACACATCGATATACGCATCGTCCGTTGAGGACGGTCCGATACAAGACAAATCGCGCGTCAAGAGTGCGGGAATGCTCCCGCGCAACGTATAACTGGGCGATGCTCTCGATCAAGAGGCGGGCATGGGCGCAGCTCGGCCGGTTCCTGCGCCTGCCGGACGCCGGCGCCGAGAGCGCACGGGCAGATCGCCGGCAGGCGCTCCTGCGGATCCCGTTCAACAGTCTTCCGTTGCGCGCACGCTGCGTAGCGGGCGGAAGTCCTGTCTGCGGTCAGCGAAAGGCTGGAAGCGAAGGCAAGGGCAGGAGGCGGCCGCAAAGCCCGGCTTCGCCTCTGGCGTGCGTGGCAAAGCCAGGCAGCGGACGAACGGTGCCTGTCCGCGGCGCAGTGCCGGGGGCCGCGTAGGCGCCTGGACTGCGCGGCGCCCTACCTGGTGCCGAAGATGCGGTCGCCCGCATCGCCGAGGCCAGGCAGGATATAGCCCTGCTCGTTGAGGCGCTCGTCCACGGCGGCCGTGTAGATGTCCACGTCCGGATGCTCGCGCTCCATCCGGGCTATGCCCTCGGGCGCGCAGACGAGGTTGAGGCTCTTGATGTCTCGGCAGCCAGCGCGCTTGAGTATGGCTGCGGCAGCGGCCAGGGATCCGCCCGTGGCGAGCATGGGATCAAGGAGGATCGCGCGGCGGTGCTCTATGTCCTTGGCCAGCTTGACGCAGTATTCCACGGGCTGGAGCGTCTCCTCGTCCCTGGCAAGGCCGATGACCGAGACCTTGGCGCCGGGCATGAGGCTGATGACGCCGTTCATGAGGCCGACGCCGGCGCGCAGGATCGGCACGATGGTGAGCTTCTTGCCCGAGATCCGCTCGAGCTGGACCGGGCCTGCCCAGCCCCGGCCCTCGTAGGGTTCGGTCTCGAGATCGCGCGTGGCCTCGTAGGCCAGCAGGACGCCTATCTCGCTGGCAATGGCGCGGAAGGTGCCGCAGGGCGTGGCGGCCTCGCGCAGTAAGCTCAGCTTGTGCCTGACAAGGGGATGGTCGACGATGTGCACTGCCATGGCAAAACTCCTTGGTGCGACGGGTGCGACGTTGCTGGCTTCTTCCATAGCACAAGGGGGCCGGAGCTTCAAAAGCTGCATGGGGCAGGCTAGCCTGCCGGGCCGGGCTCAGCGCTTCCTTGTTGCCTTGTCCTTGGTGCCCTTGTCCTTGGCTGCCTGCCTTGCGCCGTTTTCCTGGGGACCCTTGGCCTCGGCCTTCTGCATAGCCTCCAGCCGCTTCTTGGTGAGGGCCGTGGGCAGGGCCTCCATGGGCTTCTCGGGCCAGGGGTGCCGGGGGTAGCGCCCGCGCATTTCGGCGCGCACCTGCGGGTAGGCCTCCTGCCAGAAGAAGGCCAGATCCCTGGTCACAGCCAAAGGGCGCCCCGACGGGGCGTTGAGGTGCAGGACCACGGGTACGCCCTGGGGAAGCCGAGGCGAGGCAGCCAGCCCGAAGCATTCCTGCAGCTTCACGTCCACAACAGGCGTGCCGTCCCGGTAGGAGATGGCGTGCTGTCTGCCCGAGGGCGCCGTCCAGTGCTTGGGCGCAAGCCTGTCGAGCTCTCTGGGCAGGGGCCAGGGCAGGAGCGCCTGCCAGGTCTGCAGGAGATCCCGGGGCGTCACGTCGGCAAGGCGCCTTTTGCCGTGCAGAAGGCCTGGCAGCCACTGGTCTGCGGCTTTCTTCAGCCCTTCCAGGCTCATGTCCGGCCAGTCCTCTGATGCCTGGCCTGCCTGGGCCGCCTGGGCGCGCACGAAGGCGCAGCGCGAAAGAAAGTCCCGGCAGGCCTCGTCCAGAGGAAGGATCTCGAGGCCTTCGCGCAGGACAAGGTCCTGGAGCGCCTGCTGGATTTCTTCGGGCGAAAGCTGGGGCAGGGGGCGTTCCTCGATCACGATGGCGCCAAGCAGCCTTTGCTCCAGCGCCTGGATGCGCCCCTGGCTGTCCGCCTCGACGAGGCGGCGGGAGACCATGCTTTCTCCAAGCATGTCCTCGACGTCTCTGCGCGTCACGGCGCAGCCTGCGCCAAGCTCCAGATAGCCGCCCTGTCCGCCCCGCTGGCCGGCCTCCAGAGCCAGGATGAAGTCCGCCCTGGCAAGCGGGGAAGCCAGCGGCGCCAGAATGCGCTGGCCCGTGCGGGCTAGGAAGACGGCCTGCTGGCCCTGGCCTGGCCTGCCGTCAGGGACTGCGTCCTTGAGGCGCATGGCGAGCCGGTCCGCAAAGCCGGCCAAAAGCAGGCGCCCTGGCGAGGCAGGGCGGGGGAGGCTATCCTTGGCCCTGCTTCGCGGCACGCGGTGGGCAAGGCTGGCTGCCAGCGCCCGTAGGCGCCTGGCCTCCTCGTCGCTTCCTCTGGCAAGGGCCTGCGCTTCGGCTGCCAGGTCAGCCGGTCCCCGTCCGGCCTGATGCGGCCGTGCCTCTTCCAAAAGAGCGCAGAGCAGGGCCGCTTCCTGAACCTGGCCGAGCCTGGCCCCCTCGAGCAGGGTGCAGGCCGTTCTCGGGTGCAGGCCAAGGCTGGCGGCCTTGCGTCCCCGCGCCGTGGGACGGCCTTCTCCATCTGCAAGGCCCAGCGCCTGCACAAGCTTCCGGCCTTCGTCAAGGGCGGCTCTGGGCGGCTGGGTCGGAAAGGCAAGGCTCTCTGGCCCGCTTCCCCAGAGCGCCAGATCCAACGCCAGGCCTGCCAGATCGGCTTCGAGTATTTCGGGTGCGGCAAAGGCCGGCATGCCGGCTTCGCTTGCCCGGCTCCAGAGCTTGACGCACAGTCCTGGCTCCGTGCGGCCCGCGCGGCCCTGGCGCTGCCGTGCCGAGGCCAGGGGAATGGACTGGACGGCCAGGCGGAAGCGCCCCGTTGCCGGATCGAAGCGCGGTCGCCTCTGCAGACCCGAGTCCACCACGATGCGCACGCCCTCGATGGTGAGCGAGGTCTCGGCCACGTCCGTGGCGAGCACGACCTTGCGCCGGCCCGGCGCAGAGGGCGCCAGCGCCAGATCCTGCTCGCGCCGCGAAAGCGTTCCAGCCAGCGGAAAGACGTCGACGCCAGCCGGAAGCCTGCCGGCAAGCAGGTCCGCAGTCCGGCGTATTTCGCCGGCGCCAGGCAGGAAGGCCAGGAGGCTGCCCTGCTCCCGGCCAAGGCAGTCCGCAATGACGGCTGCCATGTGCGCTGGCAGGCGCGCAAGGCGGGCATCGAGGCTGTAGAGGCCGGGCGCGGGGTCGGGACGGTAGGCTTCGGCCACGGGAAAGCCCGGATTGGCGGCCCTGAGCACGTGGGCGCCAGGCACCGTCGCCAGTAGGCTGTCGGCGTCCAGGGTGGCCGAGAGCACGCCAAGGCGCAGGTCAGGCCGAAGCACGCTTCGGCTCTCCAGCGCCAGGGCCAGTCCCGTGTCCGAAAAGAGGCTGCGTTCGTGGAATTCGTCGAAGAGCACGCAGGAGACGCCCTCAAGGGCCTGATCTTCCCGGATGAGGCGCGTGAAGACGCCTTCGGTAACCACGAGCAGGCGTGTCGCGGCGCTTCGTGCCGTCTCCTGGCGCATGGCGAGGCCGACGGTTGCGCCCAGCTCGCAGCCGAGCAGGGAGGCGAGGTGCCGCGCCAGCATGCGGGCGGCGATGCGGCGGGGCTCCAGCAGGAGGACGAGGCCAGGCAACGTGGCCATGGCCCAGAGGGGCACGCGCGTGCTCTTGCCGGTGCCGGGCGGGGCTTCGAGGAGCAGGGGGGCGTTTTTTGCCAGCACCCGCCCGCAGTCTTCGCGCAGGGCGTCTATGGGAAGCTTGGGCAGCGGGGGCAGGGGGATCGGTCTTTCTTGCGGCATGGCGGGCAGGGCCGAAAGGGTGGCGGAGCGGCCGGAGACGAAAATGCCGGGAACGAAAAATCCTTCCCGCGCCTCAGGTCGGGAAGGATCGGGACAAGGTGGAGACGGTCCGCTATTCGGGCAGCCGGATGCTGGCCATAGCCTTGGCGCAGGCCTTGCGGTCGCCGGCGCAGGTCACGGCGGAGTAGGCCTTGACGCCGACCTTGAGCACGCGGCGGCACAGACCGAATTCGGGATCGGCGACGCTCAGCTCGCAGGCGTCCGCACCGCGCTTGACCAGCGCGAAGGGCACGCCCTTGGCCTGCAGGGCCGCCAGCTGGTCAGTGAAGATGTCGCCGGCGTTCCGGCCTGCGTTGAGGAAGGCCTCGATCTGGATCAGGCTTTTGCCGTCCGGCGAGGTCATGCGCACGCCGTGGCGCGTCAGCGCGCAGGTCCAGAACGCGGGCACGTCGGCGGTGAAGGAGCAGGACGGGGTGCCCAGCCGCCTGACGTCGGCATGGGCCGCGGAGGCAAGGAAGAGGGCAAGGGCCAGACACAGTGCAGAAGCTGCGGGTTTGAACATGGGACGCCTGCCAGAGCTTGAAGTTCATGGGAGCGGAAGGGACCGGCGCGCGGACCCTTTTGCCGACAAGGACGGCGCAAGCTTACGGCAGAGGCCCTGTTCGCGCAAGGCGCCTCCGCAAGCCCGTCTCGCCTGGGCCTGCATCCAGGGAGCAGAGAAGGCGTCCTGCCGGGAACTTCCGCGGCGTGCCTGCCGGAGCGGCTGGCGCTCGCTCAACTTGGAAAAGAGGGCCGGGCTCCTGTCCGCTACTTGCCAAGCGCCCGCAGGCCGTTGAGCACCACGAGCACCGTAGTGCCCACGTCGGCGAAGACGGCCATCCACATGGTGGCGATGCCGGCGAAGGCAAGGCCGAAGAAGGCCGCCTTGACGCCCAGGGCAAAGACGACGTTCTCCGCCACGAGGGCGAAGGTGGCGCGGGAGAGGCGGATGAACTGGGGCACCTTGCCGAGGTCGTCGTTCATGAGGGCGACGTCGGCGGTCTCGATGGCTGCAGCCGTGCCGCAGGCGCCCATGGCAAAGCCGATATCGGCCAGGGCGAGAGCCGGCGCGTCGTTGATGCCGTCGCCGACCATGCCGACGCAGGCGCCCTTCTGCTTGAGCGCGGCAATGGCGTCGATCTTGTCCTGGGGCAGGAGCGCGCCCCTCGCTTCGTTTATGCCGGCGCGCTTGGCAATGGCCCTAGCCGACTGCTCGCTGTCGCCCGTGAGCATGATGCTGGCAACGCCGAGCCGGCGCAGCGCAGCTACGGCCTCGGCGCTTGTTTCCCGCAGGCCGTCGGCCACCGCGAAGACGGCCTGCGCCCCGCCGGGGCCAGCCAGAACGGCGGGCGTCTTGCCTTCGGCCTCGAAGCCAAGGACCTGCGCCATGGCGGGAGAAAGGGCGCCTTCCCCTCCTTCGCCTTCTCTTCCTTCACCTTCCTTTCCGCTGCCTGCCTTTGCTTCCTCTTCCAGGCGTTCCAGCAGCTTCCGTCCGCCAAGGCGCCAGGTTTCGCCATCGACGTCGCCTTCGACGCCAAGGCCCGGCAGGGCCTCGAAGCGGTCCACGTGGAGGCGGACGACGCCGTCTTCCAGCGCCTTGTCCGCAATGGCCTTGGACACGGGATGGCTGGATCTGGCAGCCAGCGAGAAGGCGAGGGTGCGCGCCTTGTCCGCAGAAAGGCTGCCCGTGCGTGCGAAGTCCGTCTGCACGGGCCTGCCTTCGGTGAGGGTACCGGTCTTGTCGAGGCAGAGGCAGGAGAGCTTTCTGCCGGTCTCGAGGAAGCATGCGCCCTTGACCAGAATGCCCTTGCGGGCGGCTGCGGCCATGCCGGCCGCCAGCGTGGCCGGCGTCGAGATGACAAGGGCGCAGGGGCAGGCGGTGACAAGGAGCACGAGGCTTGTCTTTGCCGCAGCCTCCCAGTCCCAGCCCAGCGCCAGCGGGAGGAGCGCGGACGCAGCCAGGGCCAGCAGAAAGACGGCCGGGGTGTACCAGCGGGCAAAGGCGTCGACGAGGCGCTCCACGGGAGCGCGGGAGCGCCGTGCCTCCTCCACGGCCCTGACGATGTGGGCCAGGGTGGTGCCCGAGGCTCGGGCCGTCGTCCGGAAGTCGAAGGCCCCTGCCAGGTTGACGGAGCCGGCAAAGACCTGGTCGCCCGGCCCCTTGGAGACAGGCATGCTCTCGCCGGTGATGGGGGACTGGTCCACCTGGCTTGCGCCCTCGGCGACAAGGCCGTCCAGCGGGATGCGCTCGCCGGGCTTGACGCGCACAAGGCTTCCCGTCGTAACGGCGGTCGCATCCACGCTCTTCCAGGACCCGTCCTCCTGCTTCACCTCCGCCGTCGCCGGGGCGGCGTCCAAAAGCTTGGCCACGGCGTCTCGGGCGTGGCCCGTGGTCTTCGCCTCGATGGCCTCGGCAAGCTCGAAGAGCACCACGACCATGGCGGCTTCCGGATACTCGCCAAGGGCGATGGCACCAAGGATGGCCACGCTCATGAGGACGTTCATGTTGAGCGTGAGGTGCCGTGCCGCGGCCCAGCCCCGCCTGAAGGTGCCAAGCCCGCAGAGGGCCACGGCGCACAGCGAAAGGCCCAGGGCCAGCCATGGCAGGTGCCTGGCGCAGCCTGGCCAAAGGGAAAGCCCGCCTTCCAGGGCAAAGGCGCAGGCCTCGGCGAGGGCGGCCAGAAGGCCTCCTGCCAGAATCTTCTTCCACGGGATTGCGGGCGTTGCGCCAAGGGGCGCGCCAGCGGCTTTGCCGGCATCCTGGGCAGGGCCGCTGCCGGCGCTGGTCCGCTCGAGGCGCGCGCCCAGGCCAAGGGCATGGAGCCTGCCTGCGGCAAGCCAGAGCGCCGAGGGCGCGTGGCGGACGAGCACCGAGGCGTCCTCCAGGTTGCAGACCACGCTGAAGATGCCAGGCTGTCCCGCCAGCGTCGCTTCCACCTGTCCCTGCTCAACGGGGCAGTCCATCTTCGGAACGAGGAAGCGCGACTGGCAGGCTTCCTCTCCGCTCACTCTGGCCCCAAGCCCGAGCCTTGCCAGAGCGCAGGCCGCAGCCTCCAGCACCCGGGGGTCGTGGACGATGCGCACCTTTCGGCGCTCCAGATCGATGGCTATCTGGCCTATGCCGTCGAGGCCCTGGAGGGCGTCCCGCACCATGCCGGCCTCGACGGGGCAGTCCATGTCCGGCACGTCGAAGAGCACGCAGGCGAGGCCGCTGACGGCGCTTTCCGTGCCGTCTTGGCCAGCCTGGCCAGCCTGGGCAGGGGCTTCGCCCTGGCCCTGGCCATGGCCATGGCATCCGCATCCGCAGCTGCAGGCAGAGTGCCGCTCCTGCCGCAGCGCGGCGTTCCCCGCGCTGCGGGGGGCGCTTTCGTCCCGTCTCCTTGGCGCATCCGGCATGGCTTCGGCGATGCCGTCGCGATCTTTGCTTGCCGCCTTCATATGGCTTCCTCCTTCATGGCTTTCTCCTGGAGAGGCCTTGCTGGCTCCCCTGGTCCCGACATGGCGCGGCCGGGAAAGGGCAGGGAGCGGAGAAGCATCTGCTCCCCTTTTCAGGGCCGCAGAAAGAGGGTAGGGCTTATAGCGGCTATAGGGTCAAGTCCCTCTGGCAACTTTTTTTCAAGGACTTGGGGGACGGCATGAAGGTGAAGATAGGCGAGCTTGCCCGCATGGCGGGCTGCCAGACGGTGACCATACGCTACTACGAAAAGGAGGGGCTCCTGCCCGCTCCCGAGCGCAGCGGGGGCAACTACCGCCTCTACGACGAGACCCAGGCCGAGCGCCTGCGCTTCATCCGGCACTGCCGCGTGCACGGCATGAGCCTCGACGAGGTCAAAAGCCTGCTCGCCTACCAGGAAAACCCCGTTGCCGACTGCAGCTGGATAAGCGCGCTCGTCCAGCGCCGCATCGAGGCCGTGGACCGCCAGATAGCGGAGCTTGCGTCCCTCAGGGACCGGCTCGAGCGGCTCGGGCAGACCTGCTCAGGCGGTCCAGGCGGCTGCGGCATACTCAAAAGCCTCGGCGCCAGCGACGGCTGCCCCTTCTGCCAAAGTCTAGACGGTCTCGAAGGCCGTGAAGGCCCGGAAGGCCGGGGAAGGAGCCTGCCTGACCTGCCTCGTCTGGCGGAGCTGGCCGAAAGCCATGGCTGTCCCTGCAGCTGCGCGGCTGGGGGCAGGGCCAAAGGACAGGGGCAGGAAGCCGACTCTGCAGAGCCGGAAGCCGAAGCCTCTGCCCAGCGGGTTGCGGAGCCTGTTCCCGCTGCAGGAAGCGCAACCTAAGATCTCCCAGGCCTCCCTGGAAGCGTAGCCAGACAGCTCTCTGCCGTCAGCGCTGCTCCCGGAGCCTGCGCAGTTCTGCTCAGGGCATGCCCCTCAGGCGTCAGCGCCAAGGGCAAAGCCGCCCTCCCGGGTGAGCCCCGGCCCTGCAGAGTCTTGCTGGGGCGCCCGCCTAGGCCTGGCGCCAGAGGTTGCTCTGAACCATGTCCCTGTGTGGCGGGACGCCGAACATGCGGGCGTAGTCCCGGCAGAACTGGGCCGAGCTCTTGTAGCCTGCCGCGACCGCGGCCTCGCTCGAGCTCTGGCCGTCCTGCAGCATGTGCCTGCGGGCTGCGTTGAGCCGCAGCACCTTGTGGAACTGCAGGGGGCTCAGCGTTGTCTCTTCCTTGAAATGCCTGTGGAAGGTGGAGAGACCCATGCCGACGCGACTGGCGAGTTCCGCCACGTCCAGCGTTGCGGTGCAGTTGTGGCGCATCCAGGAGATGGCGTCCGCGATTTCGCCGCTGTGCAGGCTGACGGCCCAGCTGTCCCTGACCGCAAGGCCCAAGGGGCCGGCCATGCCGATCTGGGTGATCTCTGTGATGCACCGGGGCGCAAGGACATGGACATAGTCGGGATTCTCCGTCGCTGCCAGCAGCCTGTTGAAGGCCGAGAGCAGATTGGCTGAGGCAGGCGCCGAGACGGTGCCGTCCGCAAGCTTGTAGAAGGCGCCGTAGCCCTCGATGGCTTCAAGGGAGGAGCCGCCTGCGGGGCTGACGGGATCGGCGATGTCGTCCACCATCCGGGAAGCCTCCATGCGGTCGAACTCCGCAGTGATGCTGAGGAAGGGCCTGCCCTTGCCGGCCGGCTTCATGTGGACGGCGCGGGGACGCACCGAGCAGAAGGCGAGGAATTCGCCTTCGCCGCAGGAGAGGGTCTCGTCATCCGAGGACATGGTTTTTTCGCCCTGCACCACCAGGCACAGCGACGGCCTCCCCAGGCTGTTCGGAGAGACTCGTTCCTGATCGTAGCGGTTGATCAGGATGCGCTCATTGGCGATCCTGGCGCGGCCCTGGCTCGGGGCGAGCTTGAGCAGGCGATGTCTGAGCGTGTCCATGAGGGCGGTGATGCCGGACGTCGTATCGAGCATGGCGAGACTCCTTTGAAACCCCATCCTTGCACAGTTTTTGGGGGCAGGCAAGAAAATTGCGCGCTTTATGCCTGCATGCCGGCCATGGGCCGCCCAGTTTTCCTCAAAGAGGAAACCCGCTCGTCAAGTCTGCTCCCGGCACGCCGGCAAAGCCCAGAAACGCGGTTCAGGATCGTGGCGCAGGGCGGAAATATCCCCTCTCTTCGCGTGGCAGGAAGCCGTCCTGCATTGCATTGACAAACGGGAAGCGAACGGCCAAACTTCCTCCCGCCCCCTTGGCGGGCTTTTTTTCATGCCCAGTTATATCAAGTTATCTTTATAACCAGATTTTCTTCTGGTCCATCCGCAGCCACACCCAGCCACGAGGTTCCCATGGCTTCGCGCTTCCACGATCTGCTCTCCCAGCACCGCACGCTCTTTCTCGACGGCGCCATGGGCACCATGCTCCAGGCCGGCGGCATGCCGGCCGGCGTCTCTCCCAGCCAGTACTGCCTGGCCAGGCCGGAGAAGCTCTGCGCAGTGCACCGCGCCTACGTCGAAGCCGGCTCGGACATTCTCACCACCTGCACCTTCGGGGCGAGCCCCTTCAAGCTGGATGCGGGCATAGACTGCGCCGGCTTCAACCGGCGCATGGCCCAGCTGGCCAGGGAGGCGGCGGAGTCCTCGGGCAGGCTGGTCTGCGTTGCCGGCAACATCGGACCCTCGGGCCACTTTGCCAGGCCGCTGGGCGACCTCGACCCCGAGGAGCTCATCCAGGGCTTCGAAGTCCAGGCGCGGGCCCTTGCCGAAGGCGGGTGCGACCTCTTCTTCATTGAAACGCAGTTCGACGTGGCCGAGGCGAGGGCGGCAGTGGCAGCCGTGCGCCGGGTGTCGGACCTGCCCGTCATGGCCTCCATGACCTTCGAAAAGGGCGTCAGCCTCACCGGCTCCACGCCCGAGATTTTTGCCGAGACCATGCAGAACATGGGCGTGGCCGTGGTCGGCACCAACTGCAGCCTCGGGCCCGAGCAGATGCGCCCTGTCGCTGCGGATCTGCTTGCGAGCTGCCGGGACGCGCTGGTCATGGCCGAACCCAACGCCGGCCTGCCCGAGCTTGCGCCCAGCGGCGAAACCGTCTTCCCGCTGGGGCCGGAACGCTTTGCCGAGCTCACCGCGCCCATGGCGTTCATGGGCTGCCGCCTCGTCGGCGGCTGCTGCGGCACGACGCCGGAGCACATCCGCGCCCTGAAAAAGGCCGTGGAGGCGGGATGTCCGAACAGCGAAGCAGCTGCGCCCCGCCGGCGCGAGGGCATTGTCCTCACCTCCAGGCAGGCCTGCGTGCACATCGGCCGGGGCGAGCCCTTTGCCGTCATCGGCGAGCGCATCAATCCCACGGGCAAGCCCCAGCTCACGGCAGAGCTCCAGCAGGGCGTCTTCACGACAGCCCTCGACTTTGCCGAGCAGCAGCTGGCCGCAGGCGCGGTCGTGCTCGACGTCAACGTGGGCGCCCACCAGGTGGACCAGAAGGCGCTTCTGCCCAAGCTTGCCAGCCTCCTCGCCTCCAGGCACAAGGCGCCCCTTTCCATCGACTCCTCGGACGACGAGGCGGTCAAGGCGACCCTGCCCTGGATGCCGGCATCGTGCCTCGTCAACTCCATCAGCGGCGGCCCTGAGCGCATGCAGTCCCTGGGGCGTGCGTGCCGGGACTTCGGCTGCCCCTTCATTCTGCTCCCCATCAAGGGCGCCAAGCTCCCGAAGACGGCTGCCGAGCGCATCGCCATTCTCGAAGCCCAGCTGGCGGAAGCCGAACGCCTTGGCATCCCGCGCCGGCTCGTCATGGTGGACATACTGGCCCTTGCCGTGTCCTCCCGGGCCGACGGCGCCGTGCAGTGCCTCGAGCTCCTGCGCTGGTGCCGCGGCAACGGCTTCGCCACCACGCTGGGGCTCTCCAACCTCTCCTTCGGCCTGCCGGCGCGGGAGCTCGTGAACGCCACCTTCCTCTGCATGGGCGCGGGTGCCGGCCTCTCCTCCTGCATTGCCAATCCCTCGTCCCTGCGCGTTCGCGAGGCCAGCGCAGCCCTTGCCGTGCTCATGGACCACGACCCGCACGCCGAGTCCTTCATCGCCGGCTACTCCGGCTGGAAGCAGGCCTAGGCGCAGGCCGGAACGCCCCTTTCCCTCCCCCTCCAAGAAGGTCCCAAGCCATGACTTCCCGCTTCACGGAACTGCTCAGCCTCAAGCGCACCCTCCTGCTGGACGGCGCCATGGGCACCCTCTTCCAGGCAGCCGGCATGCCTGCCGGCGTCTCCCCCTCGCAGTACAGCCTGGAGCGCCCCGACCTTTTGCTCTCCTTCCATAGGGCCTACATCGAGGCGGGCGCCGACATCGTCACGACTAACACCTTCGGCGCCAATCCCTTCAAGCTGGAGGCGGGCCTCGACCTGGAGGACTTCAACCGGCGCATGGCCCGCATCGCCCGCGAAGCAGCCAGCCAGGCTGGCCGCAATGTCCTGGTTGCCGGCAACGTCGGTCCCACGGGCCATTTTGCCAAGCCCCTCGGCGACGTCGATCCCGCAGAGCTCGTGGCCTGCTTCGAGCGCCAGATCCGCGCCCTTACTGCCGAAGGCCTCGTGGACCTCATCTTCATCGAGACCCAGTTCGACGTGACGGAAGCGAGAGCTGCCGCGGCCGCGGCCCGGCGCGTCTGCAGCCTTCCTGTCATGTGCTCCATGACCTTCGAGCAGGGCGCAAGCCTCACTGGCTCAACGCCCGCACTCTTTGCCGAGACCATGCAGAACATGGGCTGCGCCGTGGTCGGCACCAACTGCAGCCTCGGCCCGGCCGAGATGGCGCCCGTGGCGGAGGAAATCCTGAGATACGCCTCGGACTGTCTGGTCATGGCCGAGCCCAACGCCGGCCTGCCCGAGCTCGTGGACGGCAAAACCGTCTTCCCGCTGGGGCCGGAACGCTTTGCCGAGCTCACGGCGCCCATGGCGGCCAAGGGCTGCCGCATCGTCGGCGGCTGCTGCGGCACGACGCCGGACCACATCCGCGCCCTGAAAAAGGCCGTGGAAGCCCAGGCGCAGGGAGCAGAACTCGTGCCGCCCGAGCGACATGCCGGCATCGTCCTCACCTCGCGCCAGCGTCTGGTGCGCATCGGCACAGGCGAGCCCTTCACGGTCATCGGCGAACGCATCAATCCGACCGGCAAGCCCAAGCTCACGGCAGAGCTCCAGCAGGGCGTCTTCTCGCTGGCCCTGGAGTATGCGGAGCGCCAGATCGAGGCCGGCTGCCAGGTGCTCGACGTCAACGTGGGCGCCCACCAGGTGGACCAGAAGACTCTGCTCCCGCGGCTGCTGGCAACCCTTGCCGGCAAGTTCCCCGTGCCCCTCTGCCTCGACTCCTCCGACGACGCTGCCATAGAGCAGGGCGTGCTCTGGTCGCCGGCCTCGGCCCTGGTGAACTCCATCAACGGCGCCGAAGGCCGCATGGCCAGGCTTGGGGCGCTGTGCCGGGATTTCGGATGCCCCTTCATCCTGCTGCCCATGCGCGGAGCGAAGCTGCCCGTGAAGGCGAAGGATCGCATCGCCATCCTCGAAAGCCTGCTGGCCGAGGCGGAGCATCTTGGCATCCCGCGTCGCCTCGTGCTCGTGGACATTCTGGCGCTTGCCGTCTCCTCCAAGCACGAAGGCGCCGTGGAGTGCCTGGCTCTGGCCGAGTGGTGCCGCGAGGCGGGCCTGGCCACGACCATAGGCCTCTCCAACCTCTCCTTCGGCCTGCCGGCGCGGGAGCTCGTCAACGCCACCTTCCTGTGCATGGGCGCTGGCGCTGGCCTCAATTCCTGCATCGGCAACCTCGTCTCGCCCCGCATCGCCGAGGCCGTGGGCGCCATCAAGGTGCTGCAGAACCACGACCCGGCTGCCGGCGAGTTCATTGCCGGCTTCTCTGACTGGAAGAGCCAGGGAGGATCCGAGCAGCCCGGCAGGGCCAGGGAGGAGCGCTCGGGTGCTAGGACGCCCTACGAGGCCGTGCTGCACGGCGACAGGGAGCACGTCGAGGCCCTGCTCGACGAGGAGCTTGCCAAGGGCACTAGGCCCTTCGACATCGTCAACTCGAGCCTCATTCCGGCCATCACCGAGGTCGGCTCCCGCTACGAGAAGAAGATCTACTTCCTGCCCCAGCTCATCCGCTCCGCTGAGACCATGCAGGCCGGCTTCGCGCACTTGAAGCCCCTCATGAAGCAGGATGCCTCCGAAAAGCGTCCCGTGATCGTCATGGCCACCGTCGAGGGCGACATCCACGACATAGGCAAGAACATCGTCTGCCTCCTGCTCGGCAACCACGGCTTCGAGGTCGTGGACGCGGGCAAGGACGTCAAGGCCAGGGACATCGTGGATCTGGCAGAGGCCAGACACGCCTCCGTCATCGGCCTCTCGGCCTTGATGACCACCACCATGGTGCGCATGGAGGAAACCATCAGCCTCCTCAAGGAGCGTGGCCTTGCCATCCCCGTCATGGTGGGCGGAGCCGCCGTCACCAAGGCCTTTGCCGACGCCATAGGCGCCGACGCCTACTGCGTGGACGCCGTCGAGGCCGTGGACGCGGCCAAGCGGCTCACGGCATAGCGCTTGTGGCCAGAAGGCAGGATGGCCCCGGGAGTCCCCTCTGGATCCCCTCTGGGCTTCCTGCCGGCGCCTTCCCTGGCCTATCCCTGCGCTTGTCTCTGGCTTCGCCGGAGCCATCGCGGGACTTGCGAGCCTTTCTCTGACAGGGCGCGTTCGGGAGAAGGCGTGCCGGCGTGCTGTCCTCGCCTGCCTAGCCCTCGCCGGACATTGCGTCTCTTGTAGATTTTGCAGCGTTTTCGGCCTTGGCCTCGCCTTCGGCCTGCGCTTCAGCCCTGTCGGTTCGGGCCTTCCGGTCGATGCGGGTCTGGGGCAGCTTGAGGGAGCAGAGCAGGCTCGCTAGGGCAAGGCCGGAGAGGCAGAAGAAGGAGGTGGTGAGCCCGTAGCTGTCGGCCACGAGTCCCAGGCCCGGCATGGCGACCCCGCCTGCCGTGGTGGCGATGCCGAGGGTGAAGCCGGCTGCCATGCCGATGTTCCGGGCAAGGTAGGTTTGGCCAAGGACGATCATGGGGCTGTGGGAGCCGTAGAGGCAGAAGGCGATGGGCGCGAGCAGGGCGCCTGCCAGCCAGGGGCTGTCCGTCCAGGAGAAGAGCAGAACCAGGGGCAGAAGGAAGAGCTGGGTGCAGCGCACGGTGGCAACGTAGCCAAGCCTGTCCGAGATGAGTCCGCCCGCAAGGCCGCTGGCTGCGCCGAGCACGGCAAAGCAGGCGAGGACCCAGGAGCCTGCCTGCGCCGTGGCGCCGAAGCGGGCTATCCAGTAGAAGGCGATGAAGCCGTAGAAGCCCTGGGTGACGACGGCCCGGGCAACGATGGCGCAGGCCAGCCAGCTGAAGGCGCGCCAGTTGTTGGCTTGCCCCGTGGCCGTCCCCTGGCGGCGCAGCTTCTTCAGCTGGGGCATGCGCCTGAAGGCAATGAGGAAGCTTGTTGCCGTCAGCAGGGCCAGCAGGGGAAAGAGCATCGTTGCGTGCAGGCCGTAGACCGGCACGAGGAGGCCGACGAACACGGGCCCCAGCACGAAGCCGGCGTTGCCGCCAATGGCAAAGAGGCTCATGGCCGCCCCCTTGCGCTCGCCGGCGAGGATATTGGTCAGGCTGGCGGCCTCGGGATGGAAGAGCGAGGCGCCAAGGCCGCTGAAGCAGGCTGCCGCAAGCAGGAGGCGGTAGTCCGTGAGGAAGCCCATGGCGCCGGCGCAGCAGCCCAGCAGCAGGATGGAGAAGGGAATGAACCAGGTGCACTGCCTTTTGTCCGACACCCAGCCCACGGCGGGCTGGGCCAGCGCCGAGACCAGGGAGTGGCAGAAGACCACCGCGGCCGCTTCCGTGTAGCTGTAGCCAAAGGCCGCCGCCAGGAAGGGGAGCAACGCGGGGACGGCGCTCGAGTTGACGTCGGCGCTCGTGTGCGCCAGCGAGAGCAGGATGATCTTGCCTTTGTCCATGCGGGGCTCCTGAGGTGGTCGTGCGCTGCCTGCCGGGCTTGGCCTGCCGGAAGCGGGGAAGCCTGAACATAAGGCCGCAGGGGGCTGGCGTCCACCAAAACCGCGCCTGGCATGCGACTGCGCGGTGCCAGCGTGCAGGTCTTGGCGAAAAGTGCTGGCGGAAGGCAGGGAAGGTTTGGGAGCCTGCGGGGCAGGCTCGTGCTGGAAGAAGCCGACAGGACAGCCGGTAGAGGCTGGGGCGAGGGGAAAGAGCGGATGCGGTCGGACGGGGTTAGCTCTTACATTTTCTCAGAATCAACCATACTTAACACCTAGGCCACGCCTCTTTCTACTGCCCTAGGTGTCCTCTGCCATTGATGCGGCTCGCCGAAGAGTTTCGTTCATAGCGGGTCACCTAGCTTGATGAGGCCACAATCCCTCAAGGCATGGAGACTTTTCAAAAATCCTCCTATGTCCGAAAGCACCACGGAACCCTTCATGAAGGTTTCTTATCCGGGCTCGCCGTCGCACTCGCGCGCACAGAAGCCCCCGAGCGTGCCCCCCCCCAGCCGGTCAGTCTCGCCTAAGCTGGCTAATTTACGACTTTTTTTTAAATTGAAGACGTTCAGGACAGCCAC
>JAEEPQ010000038.1 GCA_016284885.1 Desulfovibrio sp. | reverse complement strand
TCGTCTCTGCGGACGTCGCCCATGTATGCGTCAGTGGACAGCATGGACAGCGCTTCGTCCCCGTCCAGCCCCGCATCCTGTGCAATGCCGGCCAGCACATGCCTGTCGGCAAGCCTGAGATTGTCCGTGAAGTAGGCGGCAAAGAGCCTGTCGGCTATTTCGGGACAGCCCTGTGCCATGCCGTACTTGGCCAGGCGATGCGCATCAAGCATGCTGGTGTAGTTTGTCGAGGCATACCTGAAGTCGATGCCCTCGCCACGCCCGAGCCGACTGATGCGCGCTATCTGCTGGGCCGCCTCGGCGGAAGAGATGCCATACTTTCTGGCAAAGCGCTCCTGGGTTGTCGAGACCACCTCAGGGCAGGCTCCGGGATCAAGCTCAAAGCTCCTGAATTCGACCTCAACGTCCCTTTCAGCCCCCAAGTCGCGCAGAACGCGCCGCAGGCGAACCTTGCCGATATAGCAGAAGGGGCAGGCGAAATCGGACCAAACAAGCATTTTCATGGCATGTCTCCTTGTGCAGCCGGAAAGGCAGAGGCGCGTGCCTGCATGCCTATCGAACGGTGCGGACGGCGGCGAAGGGCAGGCGTTCCTGCGCCGAGAACACGGAGCGAAACCCGCCTGCAACGGACCGCATACATGCGAGCCGCCTTCCGTGCAGATTCGGAACAGCATATAGCAACCGCTTGAAAAAAAACAAGAACGCAGAAAAAGCTGAGCTGCTCTGCCTTTCTAGAGCATGGTCTGCCCGACTGGCCCCAGCCATGCAGACGTCCTTCTGCCGGCTCCGCAGAAAGAATGCACCGACAGCATTTCCTGGAAGTCCCCGGCATGGATCTTTTCAAACGGGACGCAACTCTCTATCCTTGTCCGGATCTATTTCAACCGTCTCACCGCATCGAGGTCATGTGCATGAATAATCCGGCCTTCACCCTTGCCGCAGAATGCGAATGCGCCGAAGTCAACGGCGCCGTCCGCCTCTGGAAGCACCAGGCCACCGGCGCCCAGGTGCTTTCCATTGTCAACAAAGACGAGAACAAGTGCTTCGGCGTCGCCTTCCGCACGCCGCCCACGGACTCCACGGGCGTTGCCCACATCATCGAGCACTCCGTGCTCTGCGGATCAGAGAAGTATCCGGTGAAGGAACCCTTCGTGAACCTCCTCAAGGGCTCCCTGCAGACCTTCCTCAACGCCTTCACCTTCCCCGACAAGACCTGCTACCCCGTGGCCAGCGCCAATCTGCAGGACTTCTACAACCTCATCGACGTATACCTCGACGCCGTCTTCCACCCGCGCATCTCCGAGAACAGCTTCCGCCAGGAAGGCTGGCACGTCGAAGCCGACACCCCCGACGGCCCCTGGTCCTACAAGGGCGTGGTCTACAACGAGATGAAGGGCGTCTACTCCTCGCCCGACGCCTGCCTCGCCGAGGAGAGCCAGCACGCCATGTTCCCCGACACGCTCTACTCCCTCGACTCCGGCGGCAGGCCGTCCGAGATACCCAGCCTGACCTACGAGGCCTACCGGGAATTCCACGCCTCCTACTACCATCCGAGCAACGCCCGCTTCTTCTTCTGGGGCGACGATCCCGAGGAGCGCAGGCTGGAGATCGTGGCCGAGGAGCTCAAGGGCTACGCGTTCCGCGACGTCGACTCCGCCATACCCCTGCAGAAGCCCTTTGCCGGCCCCCTGCGCCGGGAGGTGCCCTACGCCGTGCAGCCGGGCCAGGCCGACGCCAAGTGCCTCTTCACGGTGAACTGGCTCTGCGGCGAACGCGGCGACGTGGAGCTCTCCCTAGTGCTCGAGATGCTGGGGACCCTGCTTGAAGGCATGCCCGGATCCCCTCTGCGCCGCGCCCTCATCTCCTCCGGCCTCGGCGAAGACACGACAGGCTCGGGCCTGGAGAGCGACCTGCGCCAGCTCTACTACTCCACCGGCCTCAAGGGCGTGAAGGCGGAGGACATCCCGGCGGCGGAAAAGCTCATCTTCGACACCCTGCGCCGGCTCTGCGACGAGGGCATCGATCCGGCTGCCGTGGAGGCCGCCGTCAACTCCACCGAATTCGCCTACCGGGAAAGCAACTTCGGCAACTTCCCCCGGGGGCTGGCCTACATGCTTCAGGCCCTCTCCACCTGGCTCTACGACGGCGATCCCCTGACGGCCCTGCGTTGGGAGAAGCCGCTGGCCAGCATCAAGCGGCGCCTTGCCTCTGGCGAAAAGGTCTTCGAGAACGCCCTGCGCACCTGGTTCCTCGACAATCCCTCCCGTGCCACCGTCGTCCTCCATCCCGACGAGGAGATGGCCAAGCGCCTTGCCGACGACGAGGCTGCCCGCGTCAATGCCGTCCAGGCCAAGGCCGGCCCCGAGGAACGCCGGCAGATGTGCGAGATCACCCGCCAGCTCAAGGAGGAGCAGGACAGGCCCGACTCCCCTGAAGCCGCGGCCACCATTCCCAACCTCAAGCCGGACGACATGCCGCGCGAGAACCGCATCACGCCCCTCGAAGCGCGCCTCGAGGGACCGGTCCACTTCATCCGTCATGATCTGCCCACCAGCGGCATAGCCTACAACTGCCTGCTCCTGCCCCTGCCGCCTCTGCCAGAGCGCCTGGCGGCCATTGTTCCGCTCTTCAACAGCGTCTTCCGCGGCACCGGCACGGCCCGGCGCGACTATACCCAGCTCGGCGACCTCATCGCGGCCAAGACCGGCGGCCTTGGCTGCGGCTCCACCCTGCTCACCGACGCGCAGGGGCGCTGCCGCTACTACCTGAATCTCTCGGGCAAGGCCCTCTACGGCAAGGTGCAGGACTGGTTCGACATTCTCGAGGAGATGCTCTTCGAGCCCGCAACGGACCAGGACATGCTCGCCAAGCGCGTCAACGAGATTCTGCTCGAGGCCAAGACGCACATGGAGCAGGGGCTGCTCGTCTCCGGCAACGCCGAGGTGCGCCAGCGCATCCTCGCCCGCTTCACCGTGGACGCGGCCATTGGCGAAGCCTCGTCCGGCGTGGAGGCGCTCAGGCGCTGCCGCGCGGCGCTTGCCGACTACCCTGCCGCCAGAGAGCAGATCTTCAAGGATCTAGCCGATCTGCGCGAGGCGGCCCTTGCCGGCGCAGGCGCCTACGTGGACTGCATCGCCGAAGGAGCCGCCTTCGAGCCCGTCTTCGAGCGCGCGAAAGCCCTGCTGGCCAAGCTTCCCGCAGGCGAGCCCCACCTGGGCGAACAGGCGCTCGCCAAGCTTCCCCCGGTGCAGGGCGAGGCCTTCGTGACGCCCGGCCAGGTCAACTACGTGGGCAAGGGCTGCAACCTCTACGAGCTCGGCTACGCCTACTCCGGCACGAGCCACGTCATCATGCGCCACCTGCGCATGGGCTACCTGTGGGACGCCGTCCGCGTCAAGGGCGGAGCCTACGGCGCATCCTGCTCGCTTTCCCGCGCCACGGGCAACTTCTGCTGCACAAGCTACCGCGATCCCAACGTGCTCGAGACCCTCAAGGCCTACGACGACATCGCCGGCTACCTCGCCTCCTGCGACTTGAGCCAGGACGAGCTCGATCGGGCCATCGTCGGCGCCGTGGGCGACCTCGACCTCTACCTTCTGCCAGACGCCAGGGGCGCCCGCGCCCTCTCGGATTTTGTCAGCGGCTTCACCGCGGAGGACCGCCAGCGCCTGCGCGAGGAAATCCTCGGCACCACGCTGGCCGACTTCAGGAACTTTGCCGACGTCATGCAGGAAGCTGCCAGGAAGGGCATCGTCAGCGTCATCGGCGGCGCCAAGGCCACCGAAGCCGCGGAAAGGCAGGGATGGAACGTTGAAAACCTCTTCGCCTAGCGCCCCTGCCCTGCGCTGGGCCCTGCCCTCCTGGACGGCGCCCGGCACGGCCGCCGACAACGCCCGCCTGCTGGAGGGCAGGGTTCCCGAGATCGGCCTGTGCTTCTTCGAAACGAAGGCCTGCCTTGCCTACGGCGACGGGGACATTCCCCCCGCCGGCCTGCGCGGCTGGGACCAGGACAGCCCCGCCCGCCCCATGCGCTACCATGTGCACCTGCCGGCGGACTTCGACTGGGAGGCGCAGGCGCCGGAAGCCATTGCCGAAACGGCCTTCGCCGTCTTTGCCAAGGCCAGCCGCCTCGCGCCGGCAAGGGCTGTGCTCCATCCCCCGGCAGACATGGAGGGCGGTCGCGCCTCGGCCCTGCTTGCCGGGTTCCTCGAAGCCTGGCGCAGGCGCTCGCCCGTCCGGGTTCTGCTCGAAAACGTCAGGGGCGCCCCGCTGGCAGACCTCGATCCGCTTCTTTTTGGCGACGGAGGCTTCGGCGTGTGCCTCGACGCCGGCCACCTCATGGGCTACCGCCAAGACGCCCTGCTCGAATCCCCTCTGCCCCGGCAGGCGGAACTCTTCCACTGGAGCGCTCCCGGCGGCTGCGACAGGCACCGTCCGCTGACGGAACTCCTCCCCGAGGAGCGGGAGACGGCGCTGCGCATCCTGCGCATGGCCCAGGCATCCGCGGTGCACCTCATCGAAGTCTTCGACCTCGAGGGAGCCCTGGCCTCCTATCCCGTCCTGACCGGACTCCTGCGCGCGACGTAGGGGGAGTGACAGCCATGGCTACACGCAGATCATCCAGATCCCCCGCCTGCCTGCTGGCGCGACGGCAGACGCCTGCCGAGCGGAGCGCCGAGCGCGCCGACGTCTTTGCGCGACTCGACAAGATCACCAAGGACCAGCGCTGGTGCATCCTCATCAGCGCCGACCCCGACGCCATGGCGTCCGCGCTGGCGCTCAAGCGCATCCTCTTCCAGCGCACGCGCTGGATCGACGTGTGCCGCATCAACCAGGTAACCCGGCCCGACAACCTTGCGATGATCAGGCACCTGCGTCTCGCCATCAAGGAATGGAAACCCGAGATGCAGGCGAACTACACCCACTTCGCCATCGTCGACGGCCAGCCCCACCACAGCAGAATCTTCGCCGGCATCCCCTTCGACATCGTCATCGACCACCACCCCCTGCCGAGGCCTGACCAGAGGCCTGCGCACACGCCTGCCTTCGAGGACATCCGCACCGACTGCGGCGCGACCTCGACCATCCTGACCAGCTACCTCAGGCTCCTGCGCCTGCGCCCCAGCGCCAAGCTCGCCACGGCCCTCCTGCTCGGCATACGCACCGACACCATGGCCTTCGAGCGCTCCGGCGGCGAGGAGGACCTTGACGCCTACCAGTGGCTTTCCCTGCGGGCCGACCAGAACCTCGTGCGCCGCATCGTGCGCAGCGAGTACCTCAGGCCCTGGCTTCCCCTCTTTGCCGAAGCCTTCCACAGCCTCAGTGACGTCAGGGGCTCGGGCGCCTTCGCCTGGGTCGGCGACGTGGACTCCGCCGACGTGCTGGTGGCCATCGCCGACTTCTTCACGCGCATCCACGGCTTCAAGTGGATAGCCGTCAGCGGCGCTGTCGAGGAAACCTGCGTCGTCATCTTCAGAAGCGACGGCTCGAGGGACATTGGGCGCCTTTCGGACGCCTGCTTCCACGACGTCGGGTCCGCTGGCGGCCACAAGACGCTCGGCCGCGCCGAGTTCCCGGTGTCGGCCATTCCTTCCGGCGCGAGCCTCCAGGACTTCATCCTCCAGCGCCTGCAGACCCGCAAGCTCAGAAGCGTCTCCAAGCCGGCGCCGCAGGAGGCCTGATTCCGCACCCCCGGCCTCCGCGCAGATTCTCCCTTCTGCCTTGTCGCAGGGGGCCATTGCCTTCTGCGGGGCGGATACCCCCTTTCTGCTCCCGGCAAGGATCTGCGGACAGATCAGACCTTGCTGTAGCTTCTGCCGAAGATGTCCCTGCCGATGACGGCGAAGTCGCCCTCCCCGTAGCAGGCAAGCCACTCGCCGGGACGCCGGCAAAGGGCCTGCGGGGCTCCCATCTGGAGAAGACCAGGACGTGTTCGCCCTCGCCGAGCCGCCGCGCCCGGATCAGGGATTCGTCCCGGCTGATGCAGGCATGCGCTAGGCCTGAGAGCTCCTCGAGGCTGAAGAGCCTGCCCGCACCCATGTCCAGCACGTTGGGCTGATAGCCCTTGATCGGCCCTTCCGGCCGGCTGCAGGGGCCGTCGAGCAGGCCGTAGGTCTGTTGAAGCGCTCCTGGCCCATGGCGTAGACTTCGCCCGCAACCCGAACAGGACGACGGCGCCGGCCGAGGCCATTTCCAGATCGCCTTCGAGCGTGCACACGCGCAGCTTCGAGGGTCGCGGGCACAGATCCTCGCCGAAGACGGCACTGCGGACAGGCTTCAGCTTCCTGAAGGACTCAAAGCCCTTGACGTCAGGCAGCGTCTCCTGTCGCGAGCAGTCCACGATCTTCCAGGTCTTGCGGAAGGCACGCATGCGCTGGGCCATGTTGTCCTGCATGCGGGCGCAGGCTGGAGGCCGCGGAACTTCTCTCCGGAAATTCAGCCGCCCGCCTTGGACTCGTGGCCGCCTGCCGATCCCATTCCTTCGGCAATGAACTGCGCAAGCTGGGACGCCGGCAGCTCCCGAACGGCGCTGCGCACGGAAAACTTGCACCTGCCGTCGCCCTGCCAAGACGAGACCGCCACGCCGTCCACTTCCAGTACGAGGTCGCTGATATAGCCAAGCACGTTGGGCTCGCAGCCCTCGACGTCCAGCGTGGCGCAGCCGGAAGCCCTGTCGATGGCAAGCGTCTCCAGCGCTCTGCCCACGAGCCGCACGCCCTCCTCCGACATGTTGGAGAGCCGCAGGCTGGCGAAGACGTCCTCGTCGATGTCCGTCAGGGCGTCCCGCATGTCCCGGTCCAGCGGATGCCTGCTCTCGGAATAGCCGTTCGAATCCGTGTCAGGCCGTAGAGCATCGCCGTCTGCAGATCCTTTGCGAGCGGAAAGCCGGCATCGGCCAGCAGGCGCCAGACAAGGACGGAGCAGCTGCCGACGCCTGGCTGGAAAACGCAGAGTTCCGGGAGCGCCTTTTCCTGCACGTGGTGATCCACGACAGCCGAAAGCTCTGCCTCGACGCGCTGGACATTGCCTGCGCCGAACTGGCAGTCCACGTTCAGCAGGAGGCCGTCGAAGCGCTCCATGGCAGGACGGTGCTCCACGGGGATGCGAAATGCATAGACCATCTTGACGAGGTTCGGCTTCGAAATGCTGTTCCTGCCCCCATAGAAGAGCAGGGGGAGCCTGCCTCTGGACTCCAGATAGCGGAAGAGGCCCCAGCCCGAGGCCAGGGCGTCTGCGTCCGGATTGTCGTGGCACTGGATGGCGATGGCGCCGCGGGAGGAATCTGGCAAAACCACTCAAAACCACACGAAAACATTGCATTATGGGCGCCTGCGCAGTATCTTTTTCCAGATTGGCCTTGTCCGTGGCCTCTGTCGCGCGGGCGCGCGAGGCATTTTCCTGTACTGCAGGACCGCTGGAGTGCATGATGGAAAAGGTGCTCATAATAGCCAAGGACCCGCTGGAAACCGAACTGATGCGCGATCTGCTCGCCGGCGAATTCGACCTTGCCTGCTTCGAGACCGAAGAGCAGGCCATGCGCGAGATCGAGCAGGTTCCCATCTACGCCGTTCTGGAGGAACTCAGGGTGGCGCAGGCCAGCGGCTTCGGACTGGCGAACCGGCTGTCGCGCAAGGACTGGCGCGCGGCCATTCCAGTCGTCGCTTTCTCGTCCAGCGGGGAAGACATCCGTCACGACGACTGCCTGCACAGGGGCATAAGCGACTTCCTGCTGCCCCCCTTCAGCATCGATCTGGCAGTGAAGCGCATCCACAACGCGACCCGCTCGAAGGAATCCTTCACCTTTGCCGAAATCGAATCCATCCTGCAGGAACTGCCCTCCAACATTTTCCTGAAGGACTCTGAGGGCAAGTACATCTTCATGACCCACTACTGGCGCCATCTCAAGCCCGGCACCAACACCAAGCAGACCGTCAGGGGCAAGACGGACCTTGAAATACGCAAGGACAAGGGCAACGCCCTGAAGGCCATGGAGACTGACAGGCAAATCCTCGCCACGGGAAAGGGCTTCACCTACGTCATCGAGGAGAACTACGAGGGCCAGCAGGAATTCCTCGAGATCATCAAGCGTCCAACGCACGACAAGGACGGCAGGATCAAGGGCATCGTGGCGCTCATCAACGACGTCACGGAACAGCAGCGACTCAAGATGGAGCTGGAGCATCGCTCCACCCGCGATCCCCTGACCGGCCTGCTCAACAAGGCCGCCACGGAGGAAAGCATAGGACTTGAGCTGTGCAAGTGCAGCCTTGCCGGGAGTACTGGCGCAGGAGCCCTCATGATGATCGACGTGGACAACTTCAAGGGCGTGAACGACAACTTTGGCCACGCCGTCGGCGACACGGTGCTCAAGACCATCGGCAACATCATCCACAGCAATTTCAAGGGCATGGACGTGAAAGGCCGCGTGGGCGGCGATGAGTTCATGGTCTTCGCGCGCGAGGCCGACGGCAGCGCGGCCCTGCGCCTCGCCACCACCATCGGCAGCCAGACCGTCGGCGCCTTCGTCGGAGGCGCTCTCGAAGGCCGGGTCTCCCTCTCCATCGGCATCGCCCTCTGTCCTAGGCACGGCTCTACCTTTCAGGATCTCTACAAGGCGGCCGACGGCGCCCTGTATCTCGTCAAGGAAGCCGGCAAGGGCTCGTGCCGCCTGGCGACATAGCCTTCCCAGGCACCTCCCCGTCTGTCCCAGAGGCTGTCCCGGCATCGGCGCATTTTTTCTTGACAGCCACGAGTCCTCGTGGCTACTCTAGTTCAGTCAAATTACTAGAGGTGTCTTTTCCATGCTTTTCACCGCTTCCGCCACTTCCTTCGACGCATTTGCCTTTGCCGGCTTTTATTTTGCGTACTTTACCGAAGCCTGTGGTCGGAAGCTCTGCTGACATCTCACTGCATAGCGGAGTCAATGAAGACCGCAGGCCAACCTAAAGCCGGCGGTCTTTTTTGTTGCCTGCGCAAAGTACGGACTGTTCCGGCGTCAAACCGTCCGCACTTTACCGGATTCCAAGGAGTGCCCCATGTATCTCGGCAAGCAGATCCGCCTCGAACGCATCATCAACCGCAACAACGGCCGCACCATCATCGTCCCCATGGACCACGGCGTCTCGCTGGGGTCGGTTCCAGGCCTCATCGACATGAAGCGCACCGTGGACGACATGGCCCGCGGCGGCGCCGATGCTGTGCTCATGCACAAGGGGCTCATCCGCTGCAGCTTCCGCCGCTCAGGCATCGACATCGGCCTCATCGTCCACCTCTCAGCCTCCACCGAGCTCTCCCCCAGCAGCAACTACAAGAGCCTCGTTGGAACCGTCGAGGAGGCCATACGCCACGGCGCCGACTGCGTGTCCTGCCACGTGAACCTGGGCGACCCCAACGAAGAGCAGATGCTCGCCGACCTCGGCCGCGTGGCCGAGCACTGCGACAACTGGGGCATGCCTCTGGTGGCCATGATGTACGGGCGCGGCCCCAGCATCAAGGACTCCTACGCCCCCGAGGTCGTGGCCCACTGCGCCCGCGTCGGCGTAGAGCTCGGCGCGGACATCGTCAAGGTGTCCTACACGGGCGACCCAGCCTCCTTTGCCGACGTGGTGGCCGGCTGCTGCGTGCCCGTGGTCATCGCCGGCGGTCCCGTCATGGACTCCACCCGCGCTCTGCTCACCATGATCCACGACTCCCTCAAGGCCGGCGGCGCAGGCTGCTCCATCGGCCGCAACGTCTTCGAACATCCCCGCCGCACCCAGCTCGTCCAGGCCATGCGCGCCCTCGTGCACGAGGACGCCGACGTCGAGACAGCGCTCAAACTCGTAGGAGAATAGCCCCATGCCCGCCATCTACTTCAAATCCGTCCCCTTCGACAAAGCCCTCGTCACCCTGGCGATGGAGTCCGGCGTCGACGGCGTCGTCGTCCCCAGAGAGCACTGCGCCCTGGTGGCCGGCCTTTCCAAGATCACGGTACTGGCAGCCGAAGACTGCCCCGCTGTTCCGCTTCAGGGCAAGGAGGACGAGGAGTCCTTCCTCGCCCGCGTGAAGGCGGGCGAGCACTGCGTCCTCGCCAGAGGCTGGGAGATCATCCCCGTGGAAAACCTCCTGGCCCAATCCGACAGCATCTTCGCCGAAGCGGGCTCCCTTGAGGAAGCAAGGCTGGCGGCCGGCATACTTGAGCGCGGCGTTGCCGGCATCGTCGTCCTGCCCGAAGCGGCCAGGGACATCAAGACCATCGTTGCCGAGTGCAAGCTCTCTCTGGAGCGCGAGACCCTCGTGGAGGCCACGGTCACGAAAGTGGCGCCGGCAGGCCTCGGCCACAGGGTATGCTGCGACACCATCTCCATGCTCCATACCGGCCAGGGCATGCTGGTGGGCAATTCGGCGGCCTTCACCTTCCTCGTGCACGCGGAAACCGAACACAACGACTATGTCGCCTCCCGGCCATTCCGCGTCAACGCCAGCGCCGTGCACGCCTACATCCGCCGCCCCGGCGACAGGACCAGCTACCTCGAGGAGCTCAAGGCCGGCTCCGAGGTGCTCGTGGTGGACGCCCAGGGCCGCACCATGCTCACCACCATAGGGCGCGTCAAGGTGGAGGTGCGCCCCATGCTGCTTGTGGAAGCCTCCGTCAAGACCGAAGACGGCGAGAAGACCGGCGCCATTTTCCTGCAGAACGCCGAAACCATACGCCTGACGGCCCCTGGCGGACGTCCCGTCAGCGTGGTCAAGCTGAAGCCCGGCGACAAGGTGCTCGTCCGCGTCGACGAGGCAGGCCGCCACTTCGGCATGCGCATCAAAGAAGACATCAAGGAAGGATAAGCCATGCCCCCCAGCATGACCGACAGCACGCCCGGCGGGCAGGCCGACTCCCAGGTCCTGCTCGCCGAAGCGAGGCGCCGCATCGACGCCATCGACGAGAAGCTTCTGGCCCTGCTCAACGAGCGCTCCAACCTGAGCCTGCAGGTGGGCCGCATCAAGGCCGGAGAGAAGAGCAACATCTTCAAGCCCCAGCGCGAGACAGAGATCCTGGAGCGGCTCGGCGCCCTGAACCAGGGTCCCCTGCCCGACAAGGCGCTCAAGTCCATCTGGCGCGAGATCTTCTCCGCCTCCCGTTCCCTCCAGCGCCCCCTGCGCGTTGCCTACCTCGGCCCCATCGGCACCTTCTCCTACTTTGCCGGAGCCGAGTACCTCGGCCACAGCGCCAACTTCCACTCCTGCGGCAACATTCCCCAGATTTTCGAGGAAGTGGAGGCCGGCACCTGCGACCTCGGCGTGGTGCCGCTGGAGAATTCGCTGCAGGGCACCGTCGGCGTCAGCTTCGACCTCTTCATCAAGCACAGCGTCGTCATCCAGGCCGAGCTCTTCTCGCGCATCTCCCACTGCCTGCTCAGCGGGGGCGACAGCCTTGCCGAAATCAAGACCGTCTACTCCCACCCCCAGGCCCTCGCCCAGTGCGCGCAGTGGCTACGGGCGCATCTGCCTGGAGCGGGCCTCGTGCCCCTGGACTCCACGGCGGCCGCGGCCCGCCGGGCCCTGGAAGAGCCAGGAACGGCCTCCATCGGCAACGGCAACCTGGCGGAGATGCTCCGCATGAACATCCTCGCCAGACGCATCGAGGACGAGCCCGGCAACTGGACCCGCTTCGTCGTCATCGCCAGCGAGGCGTCCACCAAGAAGCTCGGCGCCCTGCCCTCGGTCAAGGGCGCCGTTCCCAACGCCTTCAAGACCTCCATGCTCTTCTCCCTCCAGGACAGGCCGGGCTCTCTCTCCGAGGTGCTCGACCTCCTGGCACAGAACAAGGTCAACATGCGCAAGCTCGAGTCCCGCCCCCTCAAGGGGCACTGCTGGCGCTATGTCTTCTTCTGCGACGTGGAGCAGGATCTGCTCCAGCCGGAGCATGCAGAGCTGCTGGAGCACCTTGCGGCCACCTGCATGAACTTCCGCATCCTCGGCTCGTACCATGCCGGTCCCCAGATGGACCAGTCCTGGAACCCCGACGACACCCGCACGGCCTCGGCCGCGCCTGCGTCCTGCTAGCGGCGAGGAGATTGCCATGCCAGACGCCATGCATCCAGACGCCATTCAAGCCCACGCCCCAGCCTCGAAGTCCATCTCCCACAGGCTGCTCATCGCCTCGGCCCTGGCATGCGGCTCCTCCACCCTGGAGGGCGTGCTCGCCAGCGACGACACCTTGCGAACGCGCCAGATCCTCAGCCTCGCGGGTGCCGGCTTCGAGCCCCTGCCCTCCAGGCAGGGATGCGAGAGCTTCCGGGTTCGCGGCACGAGCGGCCGGCTTGCCGGCGGAACGGACGAGCCCCTCTCCTGCAATGCCCACGAATCGGGAACCACCTGCCGGCTGCTGACGGCCGTGCTGGCGACAGGCTCGGGGCGCTTTCGCATCCACGGCGCGGAACGCCTGCACCGGCGGCCCATCGGCGAGCTGGCACGGGTCCTCGCCCTGCTCGGCGTCCCCCTCGAGTTCGAGGCTGCGACCGGCTGCCCGCCCGTGCGCATCGACGCCTGCGGGCTGCACGCCGGAAGACTTCCTCTCGACAGGGAAGACGATGGAGGCTGGCGGCGCCTTGGCGTGAGCATGGAAGAGTCAAGCCAGTACTTCTCCGGCCTACTCTTGGCGGCCCCCCTGGCCGATGCGCCGCTGGTTCTGGCGCTTGCCGGCGCCAAGGCCGTCTCCTGGCCCTACATCGGCCTGACGCTCAAATGCCTTGCCGACTTCGGCATCCGCTTCGAGGTCGAGGAGCGGGGCGCCCCGGACGGCACGGCGCCCTGGCGACGGGCCGACTGGCGCCAGATTGCCGAGGCGCTTCCCGGCCGCATCCGCGTCAAGATCCAGCCCTCGTCCTACCGGGCAGGACACTTCCGCGTCGAAGGCGACTGGTCCGGCGCATCCTACTTTGCGGCTGCCGGCGCCCTCGGCAAGCGTCCGGTGCGCATCGAGGGCGTCGATGCCGGATCACTGCAGGGCGACCGGGCCATTCTGGACATACTCGAGCGCATGGGCGGCCGCTGGGAGGCTGCCGATCGCGCCGTTGCCGTGCCGCCGGCCCGCCTGCACGGCGCAAGGCTCGACATGGGGCGTTGCCCTGATCTCGTGCCCACCGTATGCGCCATGGCCGCCTTTGCGGACGGCGAGACAGTCATCGAGAACGTGGCCCACCTGCGCATCAAGGAGTCGGACCGCATCAAGGCGCCCTGCGAGGCGCTTCGCGCCATCGGCTGCCAGGCCTGCGAGCGGGAGGACGGCATGCGCATCCAGGGACTTGGGAGCTCCGCCCGCATCCGGCTGCAGGGTCTTGCCCTCAAGGCCAGAAACGACCACCGCATGGCCATGAGCCAGGCGCTCTTCTCCCTGAGGGCCTGCGACATGGGAACCAGCGAAGTCAGGTCGATCATTGACAATCCTGCCTGCGTGAATAAATCCTTTCCCGAATTTTGGCACGCATGGGAGGCCTTTGCCGATGACTAGTCTACCCGTCACCCCCGCTGTTCTCACCCAGCCCGGCAGCGTAGCCGTAATCGCGGCCCGCGGCCGCATGGGCGCCATGCTCATGCACGAAGGCCGGCTTGCCGGGCTCGGCATGGCAGGCTTCAGCCGGCCCTTCGACTGGGAGACCATGGGGGAGGAGCTGAAGAAGGCCGCCATCGTCATTGTCTGCGTGCCGGCGGCATCCTTCCTCGAGACGGTCAAAGGCGTCTGCCCCCTGATGCGCAGGGACGCCATTCTTGCCGACATCACCTCCGTCAAGGTCAATCCCATGAAGCAGATGGAGTCCGTCTGGCAGGGCAGCATCGTGGGCACCCACCCGCTCTTCGGTCCCCTGCTCGACAGGTCCCAAGATCTGCCCGTCGCCCTCGTCAGGGGCAAAAACTGCCCGGACGAGGCGGTCAAGCTCATGGCTCAGCTTTTCGAGGCCATGGACTTCTCCACCTTCGAGACGGACGCGGACACCCACGACCGGGCCATGGCCCGCATACAGAACATGAACTTCATCACCTCTCTGGCCTACTTTGCACAGCTGGCCGGCCAGGAGGAACTCATCCCCTATCTGACGCCTTCCTTCCGCAGGCGCATGGAATCCGCACGCAAGATGCTCACCGAGGACGGTCCCATGTTTGCCGGCTTCTACGAAGCCAATCCCTACAGCCAGGAGGCTGTCAGACAGTTCAGCAAGTTCCTGAGTCTCGCTTCGGCAGGCGACATCGACCTGCTCCTCAACCGCGCCACCTGGTGGTGGAAGGAACAGAAGCAAAGCTAGCCGCGCAGAGCAAAGCATCCCTAACGAGCCCGCCCCTTCTGGCGGGCTCTTTGCATTTTCAGGGTCCTAGCGTCGCAGCAAGCGTCAAAGTCAATCTTCTGACAGGTCCTTGCGCCATGCCATGGCGCAAGGACGTGGCCGTCCGCCAGCAGGGTGGCAGCGCCGGTTCCAAGAGCACCTCCGTGGGGAGGCCCCACGCCTCTCTGCAGGAAAGGCCCTGCAGGCAGTCTGGGGACAGCAGGCATGGCCTGCGCCGGCAACAGGCCCGCAAACCCTGACGGAGCGGGATCATGAGCCTGTCACATCCCTGACATAGCCTCTTTTTCTGGAAGAGTTTTAGAGAAAAAAATCTTTAAATACAATATATTGAAAGCAACTTTCGGCGTTGGCACGCTCCATGCATTTCCCTCGGCGTGACGCGGAAAGCATCCCCTTGACGCGACACGAAACCACACGAGCGGAGAAGCGTCATGGGAGCCACTTATCCCCAGGTCATCACAGTCACTTCAGGCAAGGGCGGCGTCGGCAAGACCAATATCGCGGCCAATCTGGCCTGCGCCCTCGCCCAGACCGGCAAGGTCATCCTGCTGGACGCGGATCTCGGGCTTGCCAACGTCGACGTGCTCCTGGGCGTCCAGCCGGCCATGGACCTCTTCAAGATCTTCGAAGAGGGCGCCAGCCTTGCCGACATCCTCTTCCCCACGCCCTACGGCTTCTCCATCCTTCCCACCTCTTCGGGCATCGAAACCATGGCCGAGCTCTCCACGGGCCAGAAGCTCGAGCTCCTGAACGCCATGGACGCCCTCGCAGAAGGCCTCGACTACCTCGTCGTGGATACGGGCGCTGGCATCAGCGACAGCGTCCTCTACTTCAGCATGGCGGCCCAGCAGCGCCTGCTGGTGCTCAACCCCGAACCCACATCCCTCGCCGATGCCTACGCCCTCGTCAAGGTGCTCAAGACCCGGCACGGCATCGACCAGTTCAAAGTCTGCATCAACATGGCCCGCGATCCCAAGAGCGCCAGAGAAAGCTTCGTCCGCCTCCTCGAGGCCTGCGACCAGTTCCTCGACGGCGTGTCCCTCGACCTTGCGGGCATTGTCCCCTTCGACCCGGACGTGCGCCGCGCCGTGATGCAGCAGAAGCCCTTCCTGACCACCTTCCCCGACTGTCCGGCTTCCAAGGCCCTTCTCCAGATGGCTGGGCAGGTTCCCCGCTGGCAGGCAACCGCCCAGGACGACGGGAACATCAAGTTCTTCTGGAAAAGCCTCCTCTACCGCTGAAAAGCCTCCCCCACCGACAAGCCAACAGACCGAACAGCCAAAGGAAACACGCCATGAGCATCGCAGCCTTCGCCCGCCTCTTCAAGACCACCTCCAAGCCTTGGGACACCTTCGAAGCCGGCACCACCCCCTGGGAAGACTTTTCCGCGCAGGATCAGGAAGCCATAGTCAGGCACTACTCCCAGAAGATCCGCTTCCTCGCCCAGCGACTCAAGAAGCGCCTGCCCCGCACCGTGGACATCAACGAGCTCATCAGCTCCGGAACCCTCGGCCTCATGGAAGCCCTTGGCAAGTTTAAGCCCAGCCTTAACATCCGCTTCGACACCTACGCCGAGAGCCGCATCAACGGCGCCATGCTCGACGAGCTCCGCCGCCAGGACTGGTTCACCCGCACCTTGCGCAAGAACGTCAGAAGCCTCAATGATGCCCAGGTTTCCATCGAGCACCTGACCGGTCGCGAAGCCACCGAAGAAGAGCTCGCCAAGGCCACGGGCCTGAGCCTCATGGACGTGCGCAAGGGCCTCGAGGCCATGCAGGGACAGCAGCAACTCCCCCTCGACACCTTCAAGGACAGCCTCAGCAGCGACGAGCCCGAAAGCGGCGGAGTCCCCTGCCAGGAAGCCATGCACAACGAGCTCGTCGAGCGCCTCGCCCCCCTCTTCGGCAGGCTCACCGAACGCGAGCGCCAGGTGCTCTCCCTCTACTACACCGAAGAGCTCAACATGAGCGAAATCGCCGAAGTGCTCGGCATCACCGAAGGGCGCGTCTCCCAGCTCAGGACGCAGGCCCTCGGCCGCCTGCGCAAGATCTTCATCGCCGAATACGGCGCCCTGTAGCGCCTGCCCCTCCAGGGGCAAGCAAGGCGCCCGTCTTCCCGGAACTTCTGGGAAGGCGGGCGCCTTGGCGCTACAAGGGACGCTGGCAGAATGGCTTCAGCTTTGCGCTTGAGATTGCAGCTGATCTGCCCTCAGACCGAAATCTTTGCTAATGTTGCTCTGTGGCGCAGGCAGGCGACACTGCTTTGCCGCAACTAGCCTAATTCAGGCACGGCTCTGTCGCTATACCAGCCACGCTGGAACCTGTAGACAAGGAGCCATACTCCCATGAAGACGAAATACAGCCCAAGGCATAAATGAACAGCTACGAGCAGCGCAAGGAATGTCAAGCGACATTAAATCTGACCCCCAAAGCGACATAATTTTTGACCCCCCTCCCCACGGGGAGAGGGGGTAGTCACTACTCAGCACAGGCATGAAGGGAGGCTGTCGCTTCCCCTGCCTGCCGCAGTCGTTCTGCTATCCAAACACGCGGTGCCACGCCGCGTCGAGAGTCCGGTCCAGATAGTCCCGGCCCTTCTTTTGACGTCCTTCGCATGAGATCTCCATTTCTATCAGCGGGATCAGGGCTTCCCTGATCTGCCATCGGGGATGCCTTTCCCTGAAGAGGCGGCAGGACACTCCGTAGTCCCGGTCGGATCGGTTGACTGGCAGGCCTCTGGCCCTGTGCCACCTGTCCCATTCGCTGAAGTACTGCCTTGCCTTCGCGGCGGTTTCCTGGAGCGCTGGGAACCCGGAGCCGCGCGGAGGTGCCTGGCGACTCCGGAGTTCCGGAGCGCTCCCGGGATCTGGAGGCGGCAGGAGCTTCTGCGCCGGCGAGCGGACGGAGGGGCGGGCCTGGCGTTCAGCCTCCCGTTCTGCCGGCGGCAATGCTCACAGTGCTTGTCGAGGCGCTGAAGAAAAGGGAACGCGCCCTGCAGAAACGCGTCCAGACAGGCAGAAGCAAATCCCTCTGCATGAAACCTGGCCACGCGAGACGGCGCAGGCTTTGCCGGAGGCGGACCCCAA
>JAEEPQ010000239.1 GCA_016284885.1 Desulfovibrio sp. | reverse complement strand
GAAGGACTGCTTCAAGGCGGCAGGCGAAGCCAATGCCGATGCGCCGGCTGCCACGGCCCTGCAGGCTGCCAGCGCCATGTCCTGTGCCCTGTCCAGCGTCAGGACCAAGGCCAGCGCCAGCATCAGACCCAGGCCCAGGCGCAGGATCAAGCCCCGAGCGGAAGACGGCAGCCTCATGGCCCTCTACCGCGAGGCCGCTGCCGAGGTCCTCCGCATGGCCCTTGCCGAAGATGAGGCATCCGGCAGTCCTTCCCCGACCTGCCAGCTTGGCCAGCCTTCCCAGCCTGACCAGCATAGCCGACCTCTCAAGCCTTTCCAGTCCGGCGAGTCTTTCCAGGCCTCCCGCACTCAGCACTCTCCCCAGGCTCTGCATGCTCGCCAGGCTCCTCAGTCCCCCCGGGCTTCGGGGCGGCCCCAGTCCGTTGACGCTGCAGGCCTCAAGGGGAAACCTGCGGTGGAGCCTGGGCCGGATGCTGGTCGCCTTGCAGGACCAGATGCTGGTCGTCTTGCAGGGCCATATGCTGGGCATCGTGCGGGCCCAGATGCGCTGAAGGCGGGCAAGGGAGCCGTGGCTCCTGCATCTGCCCCGGTATCTGGCCCGAAAACTGCTCAGGCATCTGCGCCTAATTCTGGGCAAGCATCGGCGGCTGCCGGGCTTGCGCTCAGCGCCCGTCTCAGCGTGCACGTGGAGGCGGCCGGCCTGGGCCAGCCCAGTGCCAGCAACGCAAGCTTCCAGGCATCCCTGCACCTTGCCTCGGCAGGGCCAGAGCATGGACAGGCTTGGCGTGATGCCCTGCAGGCCCTGCAGACCCGCTATTCCCTGCAGGTCCTGAAGAGCCTGGAGGACCTGGGCCCGGCCTTGCTGATCCCGAAAAGGGTCCTGAAAAGGGCCGGCAAGACGCTGCCAGCGCAGGGGCTCACCACGGCCGGCAGGGCCAGATCCGATGCCTCCAAACCCCATACGCCCAGGTCCGATGCACCGTTGTCTGAGACGCCTCAGTCTGGGAGCCCAGGCGTGAAGGCGCAGGCGCAAGGCAGGGGGCAGGCAGCAGCAAGGCATGCAGGCCAAGCATATGCAGGCCCGGCACATGCAGGCCATTCCCCGGCTGCCAGGCTTCCTGCAGGCACAAGAAAAGCAGGCCAGTCCCGGTCTTCTGAACGCATTGCTTCCCAGGTGCCTGCCTCGGGGCATAGAGGCTGCCGGCACGCCAGCCACGACAAGCAGCCGGGCAACGTCAAGCAGGCCAAGCAGGCCAAACAGCCCATGCATCCCAGCCAGATCAGGCAGGCCAACCAGATAAGGCAGCCAAGCCCCTGTCCGCTGCCCCGGCAGTTCCCGGGCCTGCAGGGGCTTGCGCCACTCCCGCAGCACGGCAAGCCGGTCCAGCCTGGCAAGCCCGGCAAGCTCAGCAAGCCAGCCAAACCAGTCATTCCCTCCAGCCCCGCAGCGCCGCACCAGCCGGCGCAGGAGAACAGGTCCATGCAGCAGCGCACGCAGCTTTCCGCCTTCCAGCCAGTCGGTCAGGCCACCTCCCAGCCCAGCGCCGTGCTTCCCTGGGACAGGGACGACGAGGAGCTGTCCCCGCCCCAGGCAGGGGCCATGCCCCTCGTATCTGGCATGCCCCCGGTGACTGGCATGTCCTCTGGCCAGGCAGGCGGCTGTCCTGAGCATCCCGGGCCCGCAGCGGCGGCACAAGGCGCTGCCTGCCCCCCTGGTTGCTACCCTGGCTTCGAGCATCGCTTCACGGGAAGCTGCGCCGGCATGGCCCCGCAGGCCATGGCACAGGCCTCCTTTGCCTCCCAGCGCCTCTTTGACGAGGACGGCGACGAGCTCTTTGGCTGCGTGCTCTTCGACTCGGGGCGCAGCTTCAACGGCTGGGCGGCCCTTGAGGACGGGGAGGCTCTGCGCCTGCCGCCGCAGGGCCTTGCGGCGCTGCCCCGCCAGGGGCACTTCTTCAGCAACCTGAGCTGGGAGGAGCGCAGGGAGGCCGGCTTTGCCGGCAGCTTCCTGCTCGACCAGGGCTGGCTTGGCGCCAGCCTTGGCAAGATCCTCAGCCGCATGGGCATCGATCTCCAGGAGGAGCGCATACGCGCCTGCGAGTTTCTGGCAGGGCTCTTTGCCCGCACGGCCAGGCTTGCGCGACGACTTGTCCAAGCCCCTGACTTCCTCCCCGAGGCCTCGCTGAAAAAAGGCTTCCGCATCCGGCTCGGGGCGGAGCGCGAGTCCCTGGCCAGGGAGGCGCTTGCCCTCGCCCTTGGCAACGCCCGCAGCTACTACGTCTACTGCCAGGGCCGCGTGTCCCGGGGCAAGGCGCTGAACTTCAGCCTGCCCATGCCCGAGCATGCCAGGCACATACTCGCACAGCCCCTGCCGGACGCAGGCTTCGAGGATCTTGCCGGCCGCCAGCTTCCCGGCCGCCAGGCAAGCCCTGCGCTCTGCCGGCAGTGGCTGGCCGAAACCTCGCAGGACGGCCGGCTGCCCCTGCTGGTCCGCGCCCTGGTGACGGACATGGACGCCAGAACCTTCCATCTGGGGGGCTTGGGCGAGGCCTGCGCCTGGCGCGGTCGCGGGGAGAAGAAGGTGTGGTTTACGGCCGAGGAGCTGGCGCCCTTGCTGGCTTCCAGCCGCGTGCGCGTCTTCGGCGCCCTGCGGGCCGAGTCGGCATCGCTTCCCCAGCGCTCTCTCGACGCCCTGGCGAAGCTCCCCCAGGGCGCCGTGCTCTCGCCTGCCATGTCCCTCTGCGCCCTCAGCCTCTGGACGGGCGCTGGCCAGAACGCCGAGCGCTCCATGATACTGCGCAGCGGCAAGGGGCGCATGAACCTCGCCGAGACCTTCCTCAGGGGCCGGGACCTGGCCCTGTGCCGGGCCAAGGCTGCCGAAGTCGAGGCTCTGGGCTTCGAGGTGGCGGGCTACGGCCTTGGCACCATCGCCGTGTCCTGCGAGGGGCACAGCGCAGACGAGCTCTTTGGCCTGGCCCAGCAGGCAGGACTGCTGCCGCCCTGCCTCAGGGACCTGGACGGGACGCGTCAGGACAAGGGGCAGGCAGGACGCCCTGGAAGCGGGCGGGCTTGCGGCAAGGTTGGGGGCAATGCGGGCGCATTCACGGGCGACTTCTCTGGCGCATTCCTTGGCGCATCAGGGGGATCGCGCCTCGCAGTCCGCCCGGTGCAGGGAGCAAGCTCTGCCGGCGCAGCTGCCCCCGGCCAAGGCGGCTTCTCTGCCGGTCCATCTACCGGATCCTTGGCCGGGTCCTTTGCAACGCCTCAGGCCGAGGCCGAGAATCTGGCAGCCTGCCAGAGGCTTGCGCGCCTGCCCAAGGCTGCCTTCGAGGCCCAGATGGCCCAGGCC
>JAEEPQ010000238.1 GCA_016284885.1 Desulfovibrio sp. | reverse complement strand
CCAAGCTTCTGCCCTACAGTGGCGAAATCGAGAGTGCCGTTCTCGTCGTCCACGGCGAAAAGGCCCACTCCGTCTACTTTTCCAGAGACGCCTTCAAGCAGCTGAAGGGGGACAACAAGGAGCTCCTGATCATTCCCGGCGCCGTCCACACCGACCTCTACGACAGGCTGGACGTCATCCCCTTCGACAGGATGGCCGCCTTCTTCGCCAAGGCCTTCAAGTAGCCGCTGCCGGCGGTCCCGGCGTGCAGGGAGGGAGAGGATGTGGCGCAGACAGTTTCTTGCGGGGGCGCTTGGCGCCGCGGCTGGACTTTTCCTGCCTGCCGCCGGCACGCCTGGAGGCGCCGCGCATCCCGCCCCAGGGAGGACTCCCATGACGAAGCTCAATAACGGACATAGCCTCCCCCTTGTGGGCCTCGGCACCTACAGCCTCAAGGGCCAGATCTGCATCGACGCCGTGTACGGCGCCATCAGGCTCGGCTATCGGCTCATCGATACGGCCCACATGTACGGCAACGAGCGGGAGGTCGGCATAGCGGTCCGCAGAGCCGTGGCGGACGGCCTCGCCTCGAGGGAGGAGATAGCCGTCGCGACCAAGCTCTATCCCGACCAGTACGCCCAGCCCGCCGGCGCCATCGAGGAAAGCCTGGCCAAGCTGGATCTAGGCTGGTGCGACATCATGCTCCTCCACCACCCGGGCAGGGACGACGTCGCTGCCTACAGGGCCATGGAGGACCATGCCGGGCGGGGGCTCATCCGCTCGCTCGGCCTCTCCTGCTTCTACCAGGCCGAACTGGACGCCTTTCTGCCTCAGGTGCGCGTGAAGCCCGTCCTCGTGCAGAACGAGATCCACCCCTACTACCAGGACCGGCAGAACACGCTCCATATCCAGTCGCAGGGCATAGCCGTCCAGGCATGGTATCCCCTGGGCGGCAGGGGGCGCCGGCGGGAGCTCTTCGCCGATCCCGTCCTGCAGGACATCGCCTCCAGGCACGGCAAGACGGCAGCCCAGGTGATGCTGCGCTGGAACGTGCAGAACGGCGTTGCCGTCATTCCCGGCTCCAGCAGTCCCTCGCATCAGGCAGAGAACCTGGACATCTTCGGCTTCGAACTCGCAGCATCCGAGATGGCGGCCATCGGTTCCATGGAGCGCCGCGAGAAGCACGACTGGTACTGAGACGCCGCACCTTCAGGCCAGCCAGCATCAAGCAACGTCCATGCGGAGACGGCCCCAGGCCGTGGCGCGATGCATCCGCTGCTGGCGGAAGACCGTGGCCCTTGGTGTTTCATGCTTGCAGGCTCTGTCATGGGTAATGGCGCGCACGCCGTGGGCATGCGAGGCTGTGCGGCAGGGCTGGCAGCTGCACGAGAAGACCAGGCTCCGGTCGCTCGTGGTGCGTCCTGGGAGAGGGGGACGATGTCGGCGCGGTCTAGGGACGCTCGCCAGGCTCCAGGGCGACGATGACGGCCGGCGTCAGCATCTGCCTGGGATCCTTTGTCTTTATGGGCATTAGGCATTTCTCCTCTCCCCGGTGGTCCGGAAAAGCCAAATACCTATAAAAAATTCCTTTCGCACCTGGCCACGCGCGGGTTTCGCTACATCTCCGAATGGGGCCCAAAAGCAAAAAAGTCAAAAAAAGACCGCGCCTTGGAGTTCCAGGCGCGGTCAGGTACTTTCGGCTTGGTGGAGAAGGGGAAAGTCGTTTTTAAAAAGTTCTTGAATTACGGTATATTAAACCGTCAAAGCTACTAGATCCACCACTGCGTCCTAGACGAAAGCAGCGCCCCCCATGTGGCGTCCCGCCGGTCGCCGGCAGTCCCCGAAGGAAGCGCTCCTGCTCCCGCCAGCGGGGACGGCGTGTCTCGCCGGCAATGCAGAAGAGCCGGGAAGGGAAGGGGGATGGAAGGGAAGGGCGCCTTCAAGCAGAAGTTGAACGGCAGGCGTGCAGCGCGAAACTGGAAGTCCTGCCTGCCAGGGCGCATCCTCGAGCACGAGCGAAGACGGCCTAAGGCCGCATCCTGGCCATAGCGTTGATCGCCGTCCATGGCTACGCCATAGCTCTCCGGGCTGGACGGCGTCTCGTCCAGGACGATGATGCAGCCGAGGCCAGGACTCGAAGGCCTCATGACGCCGGCGGAGGCGAAGAACACGGAGTGCGTTTCCACCTCCCAGGCAGCGCCTCAGCCGGAGACCGTGACAGTCTATGAGGCGTCCTCCGGCCTTCCCGCCGCTGCGTCCCTGAAGCCCTGCCTGCATGGCCCCCTCGGGCAGGAGGAGACGGCCCGAAGTGCCGCCCAGGACACCGCCGGCGACATCCATAGAAAGTGCCGGCCAGCTGCACGTTCATGGATGGCGCTGCAAGCACGTGCTTCAGTCCCGGAGCCGCGAGGGGATGCTGACCGGGGCCTGTGGCGCGGCGTTCAGGTTTTTGGAGCCGGGCTGGCTCTTCGGTCCCGAGAACTGCAAAGACGCCTCAGATGCCAGAACGGGGTCGCCCGAAAAGACGGAATCAGAATAGTGCAGGAACTCTGTTTTTTTGGTGCGGCGCTTGCAAAAACATTGGCAGGGAGCTATGGAGCAAACTATCCACCCGGAACCGGAGGCATGGTCCTCCGATGCAAGGCAGGATGGACACCTTAAAAGCTGTTTTTTCAACAAGGGAGCATATCATGATCTCTGAACTTAAAAACATGCATCACGGACAGGTCACTGCGTTCTTCATCCCCAACGTCACCCTCGTCGGCAGGGGGGCCGTCAAAGAGGTTCCCGCCCGACTCAAGGCCCTCGGCGGAAAATATCCTCTCCTCGTGACTGACCAGGGCGTGAAGGCATGCGGCGTGCTTGACATGGTGACATCCGTCTTTGATCAAGCTGGCATGAAGTATGCGGTCTTTGACGGCGCCGTGCCCAATCCCACGGACGTGTGCGTCGATGCGGCCGTCAAGGCGTACCGCGAGGCCGGCTGCGACAGTCTGGTTTCCATCGGCGGCGGCTCCTCGCATGACTGCGCCAAGGGCGTTGGCTTCCTGACCGGTTCCGGCGGCAGAATCCAGGACTACGAAGGCATCGACAAGGCGACCAAGCCCTTCCCGCCCCACGTTGCCGTCAATACCACGGCTGGCACCGGATCGGAGATGACCCGCTTCGCCGTCGTCACCGACACCTCCCGCAAGGTCAAGATGGCGATCTGCGACTGGCGCTGCACCCCGTCGGTTGCCATCGACGACCCCGATCTCATGGTTGGCCTGCCCCCGGCGCTCACTGCCGCCACGGGCATGGACGCGCTCACCCATGCCGTCGAGGCCTACGTCTCCACCATGGCCAACCCCATGACAGACGCCTGCGCCGAGAAGGCCA
>JAEEPQ010000237.1 GCA_016284885.1 Desulfovibrio sp. | reverse complement strand
CCTGCTTTGCGCGCGCAGGCCAGGGCCCCCTCGCCCTGGGGCGCCCCCTGCGGCCAGCGCTGGCCTGGGGCTTTCTTGGCAGAGCCTGCGCCAACGGCTGTTCCGAATTCCTGATCAACGTCGCCTATCCGCTCCTGACCTGCCTCTACAACTGGCGCCTCATGCGCCTGGCCGGAGAAGACGGCGTGGCCGCCTTCGGCGCCCAGCTCTACATCTCCTACTTCTTCGTCGCCGTCTTCATCGGCTACGCCCTCGGCAGCGCGCCGCTCGTCAGCTTCAGCTTTGGCGCAGGCACCCATGCCGAACTCGCCAACGTCTTCCGCAAGAGCCTTGCGGTGAACGCCCTGGCAGGCCTTGTCCTGGCAGGCCTGTGCCTTGCCCTGGCAGGTCCGCTGGCAGCCTGCTACGCAGGCTACGACGAGGCGCTCTGCGCCCTCGCCGCGCGCGCCATCAGGCTCCTTGCGCCCATGTTCCTGATCTGCTGGGTCAACATCTGGGGATCGGCCTTTTTCACGGCCGTAGGCCAAGGCCTCGCCTCAGGCCTCATCGCCGGTCTGCGCACCCTGGTCTTCGGCTCGCTTGCCGTCCTGCTCCTGCCCGAAGTCCTGGGCCTCGACGGCGTGTGGCTGGGCTGGAGCGCGGCGGAGCTGGCCTGCATTGGCGTCACCTGCCCCCTGCTCGTGCGCGCCAGAAGGGAGCCCGCCAGAAGGAATCGCGAAGGCAAGGCCTAGCCTGCATCCAGTTCCTGAACAGGGCCGGCGCCGAGCCAAGCCGGCCTAGGCCTTGAAAGAGCCTCCCGCTGCGGCTACCTTCCAGCCGTCAACCCAAACGCAAGCCAAGGGGGTCCTATGGGCGAGCAGGCAGACAGCCGCAGAGCCATGCTGATGATCGTGTCAGCCATGCTCATCTTCGGCACCATCGGCATCTTCAGGCGTCACATTCCCCTTTCCTCGGAGCTTCTGGCCTGCGCCAGAGGCCTGCTCGGCGGTCTCTTCATCCTGGCCTTCATGACGCTTGGACCCCGCAGGCCAGCCGGCAAGATTCCCCTTGGCACCCTGCTCAAGCTTGCCGTCTCGGGCCTGGTCATCGCCGTCAACTGGATCCTGCTCTTCGAGGCCTTCAGCCATACGACGGTAGCCATAGCCACGCTGTGCTACTACATGGCGCCGACCATCGTCGTGCTCCTCTCGCCCCTGCTCTTCAGAGAAAAGCTGACTCTGCGCAAGGCCGTCTGCGCGGCCCTTGCCGTCGCGGGCATGGCGCTGGTCTCGGGCGTGCTCGACGCAGCAGGCTCCCAGGGCACCCAGGCAGGGGACATGCGGGGCATTGCGCTTGGCCTGGGCGCGGCCGTCTTCTATGCTCTGGTGATTGTCATGAACAAGCGCATCCAGGGCGTCGACGTCTACCGCAAGACCTGCATCCAGCTGCTCTCGGCAGGCTTTGCCATGCTTCCCTGGCTCGCCTTGACTGGCGCCGCGGGCGGACTCGCCGGCCTGGACGCCAGCTGGCAGACGGCAGGCCTCGTCCTCGTGGTCGGCCTGGTCCACACGGGCCTTGCCTACGTGCTCTATTTCGGCAGCATGAACGGCCTCAGAGCACAATCCATTGCGCTTTTGAGTTACATCGACCCCGTCTCCGCGCTGGTCTTTTCCGCATTTCTGCTCAGCGAGCCGCTGAGCCCCATGGGTCTTGCGGGAGCCTGCCTCATCATCGGTTCGGCCATTGCCAGCGAGCTTTGGGCTAGCGACTGAGATCCTCTGAGCTAAGGCCTTCGCCCGCCTGAAAGCTGACCTGCCAGAAGGCCAAAGGCCCCGGCATGCCGGGCAGGCAGGCCGGAGCGCTTGAAAAGGCCAAGGGACGCCGGGGAGAGCCGGGCTCGCGAAACACAGGGGAAGCAGGCGGATCAGGCGCTGGCCTGCGCCTGGCGCTGCGGACTGTCCGGACTCTCCGGAAGATCCGGGCTCCGTCTGGTCCGCACCCCTTGCAGCAGAGCGCAGAGGCCGAGCACAGCAAGGCCGCCCGCATAGCCCCACCAACGCTGCTCAAAGGGCAGGAAGAAGCCCGTGACGGCGTAGGGATAGAGCATGAGGAGGGTGCCGCAAGCCAGCAGCACCATGTCGAAGACATTGTTCTTCGCCACGAACCAGCCCTGGGTGAGGGATGCGAAGGCCATGCTGCCGGCGACCGTCATGAGGAAGATGAAGACGGCCTCGGGGACGCTGTCGATGTTCCAGAGCAGGATGTCGTGGTTGAAGATGAAGAAGGCCGGCAGGATGGCGGTGCGGATGTCGTAGAAGAAGCCCTGGATGCCGGTGGCGATGGGCGAGCAGCGGGCTATGGCAGCGCCGGCGTAGGCCGCGAGGCCCACGGGCGGGGTGTCGTCGGCCAGGATGCCGAAGTAGAAGCAGTAGAGGTGGGCGGCCACGAGGGGCACCGTCAGGGCGAGCCCGTGGATCACGAGCCCCGAGGCCAGCTCCACGAGCACGGGCGCGGTCAGGGAGGCCATGATGATGTAGTTGGCCGTGGTGGGCAGGCCCATGCCGAGCAGAAGGGAGGCTACCGCCGTGATGAGCAGAAGCAGGAAGACGTTGCCCTGGGAGAGCACCTCCACGAAGGCAGTGATCTGCTGGCCGAGGCCGAGGGAGACGCAGCCCACGATGATGCCTGCCGAGGCCGTGGCCAGGGCGACGCCCACCATGTTGCCCGCACCCGCGACCAGCGAGTCGCAGAGCGCGAGGACGCCCTCCTTGAAGGCCTGGACGAAGGAGGTGCCGCGCAGGCGGGCGAGGACGAGGGGCTGGCCGAGGATGATGACGGTCAGCACGGCGATGGCCTTGAGCACAGCCAGCTGGGGGGAATGCCGCTCCCAGACGAGCTCCCAGAGGAGGACGAAGATGGGCAGGAGGTAGTGGAGGCCCCCTTTGAGCACGGTCCAGAAGTCCGGCGTCTGGTCCTTGGGCAGGCCTTTGAGTCCGAGCTTGCAGGCCTCGACGTGGGTGATCCAGAAGAGGCCGGCGTAGGCCGCGAAGGCGGGAATGGCCGCGGCCTTGCAGATGTCGAGGTAGGGCAGGCTCACGTACTCGGCCATGATGAAGGCCGCGGCGCCCATGACGGGCGGGGCTATCTGGCCGTTGATGGAGGCCGCCACCTCGATGGCCGCCGCCTTTTCCGCAGGGTAGCCCACGCGCTTCATGAGCGGGATGGTGAAGGTGCCGGCCGTGACGACGTTGGCGATGCTGGAGCCGGAAACCATGCCCGAGAAGGCGGAGCCGAGGACGGCGGCCTTGGCCGCGCCGCCGCGGTAGCGTCCGAGGACGCTCACGGCGAGGTTGATGAAGAAGCGTCCGCCGCCCGCCTTGTTGAGCATGGCGC
>JAEEPQ010000236.1 GCA_016284885.1 Desulfovibrio sp. | reverse complement strand
CACAGCCACGCCTTTCAACCTCCTTTGCGCAGCAACCCTTCTGCTCCTGCCATCTCCCCTGCGCGCCGAGCCCGGCACCTGCGACTACGAAGAGGCTAGGCGTCTCGACGACCTCGAGCTTCCCCAGGCCAGAGCCAGTCTCGAGATCTGCGCGCACCAGGGGCACCTCTTGGCCAGGGCGCGCCTCACGGACTACGACGGCGGCGAGCTGGACAGCAGAGAAGGCGTCACGCTTCTGCAGGCGCTCAAGGAGGAAGGGGGACCCGAATCCCTCGAATGCCAGGCCCTGGTCTGGAACAACGTCCTCCATTCGCCGGAGAACGGCCGCCCCCTGCTGGAGCGCGCCTGCCGGAAGGGGCAGGCATCGGCCTGCGGCATGCTCGGTGTCTGGGCTCTCGAAGGCCAGGGCATGCCCCGGAACGCCGAGCTGGCCGCCGCTTCCCTGCGCAAGGCAGGCGATGCATCGGCATCGGCCCTCTACCATCTCGGCACCTGCTACGAGCAGGGCACAGGCTCGCCCCGGGATCCCCTTGCGGCAGCCATGCTCTACCGCAGGGCTGCCGAACGGGGCCACCAGCGGGCTGCCTACAGCCTCGCCCTCTGCTACAAGCTCGGCAAGGGCGTGGTCAAAGCGCCGAGGCTTGCCTTCGACTGGTACCTCAAGGCCGCCGAGCGGGGCTGCCTCGATGCCTGCGAAGCGCTGGGACTCTGCCTTGCCGAAGGCTTCGGCAGGCCGAAGGACCCCAAGGCCGCCTGCGCCTGGTGGCGCAGGGGTGCCATAGAGGGCCACGCCGGCTGCCAGTGCAGCTACGGCACGGCTCTCCTGCGGGGCGAGGGCGTCGACAAAAACGAGGCCGAAGCCGCGGCCTGGCTGGAAAAGGCGGCAACCGCAGGCATAGTCCAGGCCCAGGTCAACCTGGGACTCGCCCTCCACCGGGGCATAGCCGGCAGGCCCGATCAGGCACGGGCGGCCTTCTGGTTCCGCAAGGCTGCGGAAGCCGGCAGCGCACAGGCCCAGAACAACCTTGCCGTCTACTACGCTGACGGGCTCGGCGGGCTTCCCCGCAATCAGGCGCTCTCCCTCCACTGGCTGAAGAAGGCTGCCGACGGCAATGATCCCGCAGCCCTGCTTGCCCTTGGCAAGGCATACCGGGACGGCTCAGCCGGCGCCCAGGATCTGCGCCGGGCCCACGAATGCTTCCTCAAGGCAGGCTACCAGAACGATGCGGAAGCCCTCTTCCTTGCCGGTCAGGACTTCGAGGAGGGCACGGGCGCGCCCCAGGAACCCGCCATGGCCCTCGCCTGCTACCGCAAGGCAGGCGATCTCGGGCTGGCCGGCGCGAAATTCGCCGCAGGGCGCCTGCTCATGGAAGGCATAGGCGCCCCCCGCGACGCAGCCCTTGCCGAAGCCCTGCTTGTCGAGGGCGCAAGCCAGAGCTCCGAAGCAGACCCAAGTCCCAATGGCGCGCGGCTCGCCTCGCTGCTCGGCGTCTTCTACCACGACGGCCGCCTTGGCAGGCAGGACTTCGCCAAGGCCCGCGCCTGGTTCGAGAAGGCCGCAGCCTTGGGGTCGGCCCAGGCGCTGAACAACCTCGGCTTCTACTCCCAGGAGGGGCTCGGCGGACTTCCCCGGGACGAGGGCAAAGCCCTTGAGCTCTACCGCAAGGCTGCCGATGCCGGCGACCGCGAAGCCCAGTACACGGTGGCCCTGCTGCTGCTCGAGGGAACCAGGCTGGCCCGGGATCCCGCAAGGGCCCTGGCTCTGCTGGAAGCCTCGGCCGCCGACGGCGAGGGCAAGCCCGAAGCCGCCTACCGCCTTGGCCAGTGCTACGAGCAGGGCGAAGGCACTGCCCGGGATCCCGTCCTTGCCCTGCGCTGGTACAGCGTGGCTGCGAGCATGGACTACCCCCCTGCCCTGCTTCGGGAAGGCCAGCTCCGGCTGGCGGGAACGGGTGCGCCGAAAAACCTCCAGGCCGCCTCGGCCCTCATCTTCAGGGCGGCCTCCTTTGGCATGCCTGAAGCCCAGCGCCTTGCAGGCCAGCTCTGCGAAGCGGGCGAAGGCGCGGCGCAGAACCTGCAGCAGGCGCGCCAGTGGTATGCGGCAGCCGCAGAGCAGGGCGATGCCGAGGCCGCGCGCCGCCTCAAGCTGCTGGAAGCGTCAGCCCCAGCCGGCGGAACAGCCGCGCCGGTTCAGCCCGCGCAGACAACGCCGCCAGAACAGCCTGGCCAGCCCTAGGCACCTAGCGCCGCTCGCCGTCGAGCAGCTTGTAGTGGATGAGCTTGCGCCGTCCTTTGTAGGGCGAATCGAGCTCAAGATACCTGCCTTCGACAAGGCTTCCCACGCTCTCTGCCTTGATGTAGGCCGTCACGGCAGGCGCCTTCCAGCTCCAGGTAAACCTGACGGGCACATTCCGCGTTGCCTTGCCGTAGGAGCCCGTGCCGTCCCGGCTGAAGGAGAAGTAGTGCTGCTTGCTTGTCTGGCTGCACTCTTCCTCAGTCGTGGCGTAGGTCGGCTTGATGCAGGCGTAGAAGGTGAGGGTTTGGGTCTTGGCAAAAAGGTCCTCAAAGCTGGCGGGCGCGTCCTTGGCCAGGTGCGGCGAGGCGAAGTGCATGAGGTGGGGATTGCTCAGGCCAACCGAGGCCTGCAGGTAGGGGCTGTGGTACGCCACCTCGTCGTCCATGTGGCTGACGATGACTATGGCGCCCTTGCGCTCCTGCCACTCGCCCTCGGTGCTGAAGGTTTCCGAACGCAGGGTGGCCCTGCCGTCGTCGCGCAGGATCCAGACGGTTTCCTCGTCCAGCGAAGCGCACTCGTCCTCCAGGGAGTCGCCGAGTCCCGCGCAGAGCGCAACACGTGGCTCTCCGCTCTGCCTGACGAGCTCGCCCAGGCTCTGGGCATGGGCGCAGGAAGGCTGCAGTCCAGACGCCCACAGCAGGGCCAGGCAGGCAAGCACGGGCAGGGAGCAGGAATGGTTGGCCGCGTTTCTCATAGCGTTCTCCTCGAATCGGCAGGAAGGGGGGACCTGACAGCCGCAAGCATGCCGCAGTTTGCCTGCAGGGCTCAAGCGTTGCCCCTGCAGCGAAGAGCGACTACAAGGGAAGGCAAACGTTCGAGGTGGCGCACATGTCCCGGCTCCAGCCCTTCCCTTCCGCCCTTTTGCGGCCTGCCCAGCCCTGCCCGGCCCTGCTGACGATGCTGGGCCTGCTGCTCGCGAGCCTGCTCTTCTGCCGCTGCGCGAAGGCTTCCGAGCTCGATGCCATCACGTCCGAGCCGCCGGCGCAGCCGGAGCAGGCGACGGAAGTCCCCTTCTTCGGCGATCCCGTCGACGTGGAGGAGGAGCCGCCTCAGGCAAGGCAGGAGGAGCGGCCGGCCCCGCGGACGCAGGCGCCGAAGCGCACGGACGCGGCGCGACGGGAGCCGAAGCCCCAGCCGCCCCGGGCCGAGGCCAGTCCCCGGCGTCCCA
>JAEEPQ010000235.1 GCA_016284885.1 Desulfovibrio sp. | reverse complement strand
GGCCACCCCTGCAGCCCCTGCCACGACGGCTTCGGCTCCCGCTCCCGCGCCCGCGCCTGCACCTGCCCCTGCGCCTGAAGCGCCTGCCAAGTAGGCAGCAGGCTTTCCCAAGCTGACTCCCGGGGCCTCCTGCGCCAGCAGGGGGCCCCTTTCCGTTGCCGCAGTCCCGTCCCGCCAAGGATCCTGCCATGCCCCTTGCCTCCTTCACGAGGGCCCGTCTTGCCTGCGCCTCCTTTTTTGCGGCCTCCTGCCTCGGCTGGAGCCTGCTGCTTTCGAGGCTGCCGGCCCTGAAGGCGCAGACGCAGGCTTCAGAGGCCGAAATCGGCCTGGCGCTGCTGGCCATAGGCGCAAGCGGCCTGGCGGCGCTCCTTTCCAGCGCCCGCATCCTTGGCCGCACAGGCAGCCGGAAAGCCTGCCTCTTCGGCACTCTCGGCATGCTGGCAAGCCTCCCGCTGGCAGCCCTCGCCCAGACCCCGCTTCAGCTTTCCCTGCTCCTGGCGGCCTTCGGCTTTGCCATGGCCCTCGTGGACATGGCTGCCAACACCCAGGGCATGCTCATCGAAAAGCGCTACCGCAAGCCCGCCATGTCCGTGCTCCACGCCTTCTACGGGCTCGGCGTGCTGGCAGGCTCCCTTTCCGGATCCCTCTGCGCTGGCCTCGGCCTTGGCCCCTTTGCCAACGTGATCTGCGCCTTCCTGCCCTTTGCCCTGCTCCTGCCCTGGGCCCACCGCCATCTGCAGCAGGACGAGCCCAGAAAAGCCGAGGAACGGCGGGGCAAAGCCCAGAAGAAGCGCCCTCCCGCCTTCGTTGTCTTCTGCGGGCTTGCCGTCATGTGCGCCTATGCGGCCGAGGGGGCCGCCGGCGACTGGGGCAGCCTCTTTCTGGCGACCTGCAAGGGCGCAGACGAGCAGACGGCAGCCCTGGCCTACGGCGCCTTCGGCACGGCGGCCTGCGCATGCCGCTTCTTCGGCGACCGCCTGCGCTCCCGTCTCGGCGAACGCCCTCTGGCCGTCGCCGGCTCCCTGGCAGCCTTCGGGGGCGTTGCCATCCTGCTCTGGGGAAGCTCCCCCTGGATATGCCTTGGCGGGTGCCTGCTGCTCGGCGCCGGGCTCTCGCCCATTGGCCCCATCTACTTCAGCCTGGCAGGCCGGGTGCCGGGCGTCGATCCGGTGCGCGCCAGCGCCTGCGTCTCCACGCTTGCCTACGGCGCCCTGCTGGTCTTTCCCGCCATCCTAGGCGGCCTCGCCCAGGCCTTCGGCCTTGACCGCGCCCTGCTCCTCCCGCTCCTCCTCTGCGCGCTGCTCAGCCTCGCATCCTTCGTCGCCCTGGCGCCCCAAGCGCTCCGCGACAGCCGGCCTGGACCTGCGAACAGGACGCCGGCTCCCTAGGAGCCAGCCTGGCGCCAGACGGTGGCAGCTCGGCAAGGAGCGCAACGGCTCCCCATGCCTCCATCCCTTCCTCCCTTCTCCTGTCCCCTTCCCCCCCTGGCTCCCCTTCCCCTGATTCCGGCTTGCGTCACGGAAGGGGGAGGTCGGCCACGGGTACGCTGCCTGGCAGCTCTAGTCGTCCCGTCAGGCTCGGCCACGCCGGTCACCTGCACCTTGCCGCCTATGGCGTTATTCTTGAGGCTTCTGCCAAAGCTACCCATGGCATGGCCCTTGAAGGGTCAAGATGAGCAGGGAGCCGCAGCCGGACAGGATCGTGCCCACGGCCGCCTCCTGCCGGTGGACGCCCTTGGCCACGGGCAGAAGATCGTCGCCTTTGGCATCCATGATGTCGACAGGAATGCCCCAGCCCTTGGCCTCAAGGGCCTTGCAACGGCCTCCCGCCGTCTTGCGGGGGCTCGAGCAGAGCACGTTGCAGGACACGGCCGTCGAATTGGGAAGCTTGCCCACCAGATCCTTGCCCCAAACCGGCGGGATGAGGCTGGGGCCGTGGGGCTCACCCGTGTGAAGCCTAACCGCCAACTTGCCGACAAGGCTCTCCCGCAACTTGGCCAACACCTCAAGCAGATTCGCGGGCTGGCAGGCCTTCCAGTGCCGGACCACGGGCTGCCTTCGGCCTCCAGGGCGTTCGGGGGCAGCATGCCCCTCCTTGGCAGGGCTTAGCAGAGCTTGCCTGACAGAGCTTGGTGCGAGCCAAGCAGGAATTGCCAGGGCGTTGAAGGGGCTTCGGGGGCTCCACAGGCACCAGATGGCCCAGAGTCGGTTCTGCAAGCTGCCCTTGCAGGAGCCACTTCTGCAGCTTCATGAGAGCAGACGCCGGGGCCAGCGACTTGGCCTTTTCTCTCAATAAATTGCCTGTTCCTCCTCCCCAGCACCCGTCTCGCTGGCTATGCCGGAGGGCTTGCGACAAAGCTTGCGTCACGGCCAGCGCAGGCCTCTGCCCGCAAACCCGCTCTGCACAAGGTTCAACGCTCATTCACGGCTTTATGGAAGATTTACTTGAAATAGCTATGCCAAAGGGAGTATTTTGCATCCTCCACCCAGCATCTCTCCCTCAGCATCTCCCCCCCAGGTGCGACAACTCTTCCCCTTCCTCATCAAGGCACGTTTCCATGCATAAACTTTCGCTTCTTCTCCTCGCCGCGGGCATGGCCTTCGGCATCAGCTTCGGCACCGCCTCCAGCGCCTCAGCCATCGACTTCGGCGTCAAAGGCCAGTGGATAGCCAGCTTCGACTACGGCAAAAACGGCAGCTTCACCGGCGGGCACGGGATGACCGGCTACAACAACCGCGAAGACACCTTCAGCGCCAGGCAGCGTCAGCGCATCCAGGTGGACGCCAGGGCGTCGGAAACGCTCTCCGGCACCCTCTTCTTCGAAATCGGCGACGTCATCTGGGGCCATGCCGGCACGGGCGGCGCCCTTGGCGCAGACGGCAAGATCATCGAGATCAAGAACGCCTACCTCGACTGGGCCGTGCCCGACACGAACATCAAGGTCCGCATGGGCATCCAGGGCCTCGGCGCCCCGTCCTTCGCCCTCAAGAAGCCCCAGTCCTTCGGCGACGACGTCGCGGGCGTCGCCGTCTCCTGCCAGTTCAACGACACCCTCGGCGCCACGGTCTTCTGGGCCCGCCCCTACAACGACAACTACGCCGGCGACGCCAACGGCAAAGGCGTGGGCTACCTGGACAACGTCGATGTCGCAGGTCTCATGATTCCGTTGACCTTCGATGGCTTCAAGCTCACCCCCTGGGCCATGTTCGCCGGCCTCGGCCCCAACTTCCTGCGCAAGGACGCCAACTACTTCGGCAACAACCAGATCGGCGTAAGCCAGCCCTTCGTCCTCTCGGGCATGGTGCCCGCCTGGGGCAGGCTCGGCTCTGCTGGCCAGACTCTGGAGAACACCAAGCTCGATGAGTACGCCACGGTCTGGTGGGCCGGCTTCACGGGCGACATCACCTACTGGGATCCCGTCCATGTCGCCTTCGACTTCACGGCAGGCAGCGTCAACTGGAGCAACAGCCGCC
>JAEEPQ010000234.1 GCA_016284885.1 Desulfovibrio sp. | reverse complement strand
ATCCATGGCAAGGCGTCTAGACTCTACTTTGAATATCTCGTTACCGGAGGCATGCCTGCTGTAGTAAGCAGCTTTCTAGAACATGGCTCACTTCTTGACGTTGCCCCTAAGCAACTTGAAATACTCGACAGTTATATTGCAGATATGGCAAAATATGCCACCTCCAGTGAGGCAGTAAAAATCCGCGCTTGCTATGACTCTCTACCAGCACAACTTGCCAAGGAAAACAAAAAATTTCAGTATAAAATCGTCAAAAAAGGTGGATCGTCATCGCTTTTCGGCGTTTCCATTGACTGGCTGGAGCAAGCCGGCATTGTACTCAAGTGCAAACGTCTCGACAATGCAGAGATTCCGCTGGAAGCATACGCCGATCTATCTGCATTCAAGCTGTACATGTCGGACGTCGGCATGCTGACCATGAAGTCCCGCCTGCCTGCGGAAACCGTGCTGGCCAACCAGGGCAACACCTTTCTTGGAGCGCTTGCGGAAAACTACGCCGCCCAGCAGCTGCATGCCTTAGAACTTCCGCTTTTCTACTGGGAAGGCGCCACGTCGGAAATAGACTTTGTTCTGCAGCTCGGTTCCAGCATAGCGTGCATAGAAATCAAGAAGGGGGTCAGAACCCGCTCGCGCAGCCTTTCCGTCTTTAGACAGAAATTCAAGCCCGACATCTGCTACCGCTTTTCCCTGAAGAACTTCGGCAATGAAAACGAGGTGCGCTCCGTGCCCCTCTACGCCCTCTTCTGCCTTGGCGGCGAATAGCAGTGTCAAGCGACATTAAATCTGACCCCCAAAGCGACATAATTTTTGCCCCCCTCCCCACTGGGAGAGGGGGGGTAGTCACTACTCAGCACAGGCATGAAGGGAGGCTGTCGCTTCTTCTGCTGTGGCGCAAGGCAGACGCCAAAAAGCCGGCAAGCCCCCTCCTCGGGCAAACAAAGCGGCGCCCGCCGGAACTCGCTTCCGGACAGGCGCCGCAGAACGTGTCGCCACGACGGCGCAGCAAGGCTGGACGCTACTGGACCTGACTGGAGCCGGTGGGCGCCTGCATCTCGATCTTCATCTCCATGTCCTTGCCCTGATCGGACGCGCGCCAGGTCTCGAAGAGCTTGACCCACTGGCCGAAGTCCAGGAACTGCTGGTCAAGCTGCTGCTCGTAAGCCTGCACCCAGATGTTGAAAAGGGTGCTGGCGGTCTGGAAGGCCCTGGAGTCCACGAGGGCCTGGCTCGTTCCCTGCTGGACGGACTTCCCGTCGACCTCGCAGGCCACCCAGGTGCACACGGCGCTCTGGGAGGTGGCGAAGCTGGCTTCCTTGCCGTTCACGTCCTCGGCCATGGAGAGCATCCTCGGGTAGAGTTCCTTGATCTTCTCCATGCCCTTCTCAGGGATCACGATGGCAAGCTTGGGGTTGCCTTCGGCGTCCTTTTCGCCCTCGACCTCGCTTATGAAGTAGAAGCGGAGCCAGTTTTCAAACATGACGCCTGACAAGACGTCCTTCACGGCCTGCTGAAATTTTTCCTGTGCTTCGGGCATGAGCATCCTTCCTTTGTGCAGCCGGCAGGGGTCTGGCACCGCTTCCAGCCGCCGTTGTTGCTAGGATTTGTTCGCCGCGTCGGCGGCGTCGACAATCTGCCTTGCGTCCATGTCGATGTCGAGGGGCAGGCGCGCCAGGCGGCAGAAGTCGTCCGGCGTATCGATGTCGAGCTTGATGTCGGGACGGCAGAGCCAGGGCTCTTCGGGATCGAAGGTCCGGATGCCGAATCTGGCCTGGTTGTCCCAAATGTAGTTGAGGCAGTGCTCGCGCTGGGAGGGCTCGCAGGCTTTGGCCGCGATGCCGTCCAGGAGCTCCCGGCTCACGATTTCCGCGCCGAGCCCGTCAGGCCAGCGGTTGCCCCGGGGAATGTGGTTGTAGCAGTAGTCGCAGCCACCCCGGTCGTACTCGCGCACGAGCCTGTCGAGGGCCTCGCCCCAGATGAGGGGGTTGTCGGCGCAGACGCGCACGATGCGACCGGCATTGACGGCCGTCGCGGCCTTGGCGAAGCGGTCGAGCACGTCCTGCTCGGAGCCCGGCACCACCCGGACATGGCGACGTTCCAGGTGCTCGGCGAGCACGAGATCGCGCTCGGTGTCCGGGCAGGCCACGACGACCTCGTCCAGCAGGGATGCCCTGGCAACGCGCTCCACCACCCAGTCGATGAGGGCGTGGCCGCGCAGGGTCAGCAGGGACTTCATGGGGAGCCTCGTCGAACCGAGGCGGGCCTGGATGATGGCGACGGTTTTCATGGGCGGTCCTCCGTTGCACCCTGCGCCTGCGCCGCGCCCGCCTGCTCCTGCTGGAGCAGGGAGAGCATGAGGCCGACGACCTTGAGCTTGTTGGCGGAAAAGTCCAGCTTGGCCATGCGCCTGTGCAGGCGCTCGCGCAGGCGGTTGTCCAGAAGGCTGGTGAAGCAGCGCCTGATCTGCGCATCGTCCACCTCGTCCATGAGGCCCATGAAGATGAAGCCGTTGACGGCCCTGGCAAAGGTATGCCTGGCCTCGCGCTCGTGGGTGGCGAGGATGAGCGAGGGGATGCGCATGTGGGCCAGCTCGTAGACCGTGCGGCCGGCCGAGCAGATGCACAGGTCCGCCCCCTCCATCATGCGGCTCATGACGTTGGTGGCCCAGGTGAAGGTCACCAGAGGGTTGTCCAGCTCCCTGATGTGGCTTTCCATGTCGTAGCGGTGGGCGTAGCCGGGGCCGACCACCACGCGCACGGCTATGCCGCGCTCGCGGCAGACGGGCTCGACGATGTCGAGCACGCGCTTGGTGCAGTTGCGCTGGTCCGTGCCACCGAAGGTGATGAGCAGGGTCTTGAGCTCGGGACGGAAGGGGTTGCGCGCGGCGCCGGCAAACTCGTCGCGCAGGCAGAAGTAGCCGGGGCCGCACAGGCTCTGTGGCGTGCTGTCCGCCTGGTCGTAGAGGGCGTTGACCACAAGGTCGGCCGAAGCGGCTCCTTCCCCGGCGTCCTCGAAGTTGACCGTCCTGACGCCGGCCTCCTTAAGCTTCCCCATGTACTCGGCGTCGGTGTTGAGGATGTCGTTGACCACGAGGTCCGGACGCAGGCCGAGCACCGTCTCCCAGAGCTCCTCGCTCCCCTGGCGGACGCTGCGGTAGTCCCTGCGCGCGATGCTCTCGACGGCGAGCTCGGACTCGCGCGTGCACACGAAGGTGATCTTGTGGCTGGTGATCTCGTGGGCCAGCATGAGGGCGCGGTAGATGTGGCCCATGCCGATGGCGGGCCAGCCGGCCACGACGAAGACCACGTGCCGGCGCAGGAGCAGGTGCTCGCAGATCCACCAGTCCTGGTAGGACTGGATCTCGATGGCCCTGTCGTTGAGGAAGTAGGGCACGACGTTGGTGAGCCTGGCCGCGTAGCCCGAGGCGAGGGTGCTGAGGAGCGCCTCGGAGCGCAGGATGATGAGGGCCCTGCGCTCGA
>JAEEPQ010000037.1 GCA_016284885.1 Desulfovibrio sp. | reverse complement strand
TTCCCTGGTCCTCTCCCCTCCAGCAGGCCTTCGCTTTCGCCGTGCTCGCCGTCCCTCTGCTCTTCGCCCCCTTCATGGGCAGGCCGACCGTCGAGCTGGCTGGGCTCCTGCACCAGATCAAGGGCTTTGCCATGTACCTCATGGCGGCCGAGACCGACAGCCTCAACCTCGTCAACCCGCCGGAGGAAGACCTCAACCTCTACACCCGCTACCTGCCCTACGCCGTCGCCCTCTACTGCGAGCAGGCCTGGGGCCGGCGCTTTGCCGGCCAGCTTGCCCTGCTGGACGACGCGACCAGCGCAGAGATTGCCGGCGCCGGCATCGGCGATCTGCGCCAGCGCCTTCAGGAAAGCCTTGTCCTCGGCGCCGCGCCCGTGGTCAGGCGCTCCCGCGGCGGCGGCGGAGACTCTTCCCCCAGCAGCGTCCGCTCGACCAGCTCCAGGGGGAGCGTCTCCTCCTTCAGCTCCGGCGGAGGCGGCTCTGGTTCGGGCGGCGGAGGCGGCGGGGGCGGCGGCTGCTGAGCCCCGGGCCTTGCCATCCGCACAGACTGCACTTTTGACCTCGTTCGAGGAGCATGCACATGGACATCTCGCAGTACGAAGGCAGCTTCGCGGGCAGATATGCCCAGGATTTCGAAGAACTCGGCAAGCGCATCGCCAAGCCGCGCATACTCGTGTCCGGCGGCACGGGCGTGGGCAAGTCGACGCTCGTCAATCTCCTCTTCAAGCGGGAAATTGCTGTCGCAGGCAGCGGCCAGCCCGTCACCCGGGGCATTGACGAATACCAGAACGAGCAGTGCCGCATCTACGACACCGAAGGCTACGAGACGGGAAGCCAGAACCAGGAAGCCTTCAAGCGCCTCGTCTTCGGCTTTCTCGACGACAGGGCGGCCGATCCCGCCACGGCCGTCAACGCCGTCTGGTACTGCATCAGCGCGCCCTCGGCGCGCGTGCTGGACGTGGACATCGCCTTCATCAAGGAGGTCAAGGCCCGGGGCATTCCCGTCGCCTGCGTGCTGACCCAGGTCGACTGCGCCACCTTCGAGCAGTGCGAAGCCGTCAAGTTCGAACTGAGAAAGCAGCTCAAAGCTCCCGCCATCTTCCTCTCCAGCATCGACGAGGACCTCATGCGCGAACTCGACGACGGCCTCGACGCGCTCTTTGCCTGGACCAAGAAGGCGCTGCCCGAATCCGTGCGCCTGGCCTTCGTCACCGCGGCCAACCGGGACATTGCCGGCAAGGCGGAAGAGGGCGTCAAGATCATCCGCCAGCACTGCCTGGCGGCCTTTGCCACGGGCTTCACGCCCATTCCGGCCTCGGACGCCCCCCTGCTCATCGCCCAGCAGACGGCGCTGGTGGCCCGGCTGACCTATCTCTGGCGCATCGAGGATCTCAAGGACCTCATCTCCTCGACGGTGATCCCCTCGGTGCTGCCCCTGGTCGGCAAGACCATAGCCGGCAACGTGCTCAAGGCCATTCCCGGCCTCGGCAGCATGCTTGGCGGCGTCATCAACGGCTCCGTGGCGGCCAGCATCACCTTCGGCTTCGGAAGCGCCCTCAACACCGCCTTCCGCAAGTGCACCGAAGCGCACCTCGCAGGCAGGGATTTCGACCTCTTCTCCTTCTTCAGCAAGGATTTCCTCGACATCGTCGCCACCGAGTCAAAGAACTACAAGTAGCCGGCCCAAGGCCTTCCCTCCCGCACCCCCAGCACCCAGCAAACCGCCATGAACGCTCCTCCCTTCGACAGCAACGTCAACCTGCTTGTCCTCGGCAAGACAGGCGTCGGCAAGTCAAGCCTACTCAACTACCTCTTTGGCGAGGCCGTGGCCCCCACCGGCGCCGGCAGACCGGTCACGGGCCAGGGCCTCTTCCGATGCCGGCCCTTTGCCTACAGAAACCTCAGCATCACGGTCTACGACAGCTGGGGGCTGGAGCCGGACAAGGCGGAGCAGTGGGAGCGCCTCATCCAGCAGGAGCTCGACAGCCGCGACGACCAGTCCATAGCCGACTGGTTCCATGCCATCGTCTACTGCATCGATGCCAAGCGCTCCAGGCTTGAGGATTTCGAGCGCACCTGCGTCATCGACAGGATTATCGACGCAGGCAACAAGGTCAATTTTGCCCTCACGCGCGCAGGACTTGCCTCCAGGGCAAATCTGGACGGCATCAGGCAGATCCTGGCAAGCCACTATCCCCGTCAGGAATGCTGCGAAGTCGAATCCCTCCACGCCAGGCTTCTGGGCGGAAAGACCACAACGCCCTTTGGCAGGGAAGTCCTGCTCGACCAGATCTGCAAGAACCTGCGGAAGAACATGCTCTTCAAGGCCATCAGGCACTTTGAGAAGGATTTCCTGGCATCGCTTCGCGAATGCCGGCAGGCAAGCCTTCAATGCTATGAAGAGGAGACAAGCGTCCTCACCATTTTCTCCGAAAGCGTCCTCGACAGGCTGATGTGGCACATATCTGCCATCTACAGCGCCAAGCTGTCGCGCGCCTCAGAAACGTTTGCCCGGCACATCGAAGAATGCGCCTTGTTCTACGACAGAATTGCCAACGCCTTCACTGGAGAAAAAATCAACTTCTGGAAAAAAACTCTCCAGTTCACCAGCATCGACGGCTGGAACAACGATGCCAATGACTACTTCTCCTCGATCATGGCCACCGTCATGTTCCCGCCAGGCTTTTTTGTGCGCAAGGACATCTACCGGGACAAGATTGAGAAATATCTGGACGACTGCACTGCCGAAATCAGAAGGCAGCTCTACCGGCAGATCAGCGAGCTCTGTTACGCCGAGGAACTGGACCTCCACTGCGCTACGTAAATCTCTGCGGCAGAACGCCATGGCATCGAGACGGCACCATCCGCGCGGATGGCGGAGCTCACGCTGGGGATGCCGAGGCTAGCGCCAGCACTGCGGGTAGCGACTCTCTTTCGGGACGTTGTTCACAACGAGGGCGACCAGCAGCATGATCAGGGCGCCGGCCAGACAGGGCACGAGCACGTAGAGATAGCCGAGCTGGCGTATGGGCTCGCCGGAGATGACGGCGATGAGGGCCGTGGCGCCACCCGGAGGGTGAAGGGTCTTGGTGAGGTGCATGAGGGCGATGGCCGTGGCCACGGCGACAGCGGCCGCCAGCCAGGTCAGGTCTGCCGGGAAGCCCTGGGCGCAGGCAACGCCGACGAGGGCGGAGACCATGTGCCCTCCCACGAGGTTGCGGGGCTGGGCCAGAGGGCTCTTGATGGCGCCGAAGACGAGCACCGCCGAGGCGCCGAAGGAACCGATAAGCATGGGGAAGCCTTCGGGCCCCGTCACCCAGCGCTCGAGGGCGCCAATGGCGCCGATGGCGATGCAGGCGCCTATCCATGCGACGAGTATGGCCTTGAGGGGCGCCCTGGGCGGCGAGGTGGTTACCCCTTTCATCTTGGCAAAGTAGGCAGGCATGCGGAATCCTCCTTGCGACCAGCGCGGACGGAAGCTGTCGCGGTCCGGAAGCGAGCTTAGCCCTGCCTGCGTCGCGGACAAGCCTTGGCTGGCGCATCCCGTGACAGGCATCACGGAAGGACGCTGTCAGGGACGCCCAGCCCTAGCGCTGGCGGAGGAAGACATTTGAGGATGTCGGCACGCGAAACAAGACCCCGCCTACAAGGCGGGGGGCCCAGAAGGTGACAATACGCTACGACATCTTTTCAATTAAGGCTCTGTCCCGAAACGTGGGGGGACGGGCTCTCCCGAGCCGACAAACTTAACTGACCGCCCAAACAGTGCCGAAGCATCCATGGTAATAGGCGGGAAGGCTCCTCCCGTCATGCCCCGGGACATCCGGAGAGACGTCCCGGAGCCGTTGCGGGCGCCTCTGCACGAAAGCTGGACCGTGGATGGCCCGTCCGTGGCAACTGCCTGAAAAGACTAAAAAAAAGAACCTTCGCTTAAGGTGTTTGAAACAACAACAAAAACTTGCCCCAAGCGAGGTTCTCTGCCATGTGCATTACCCCAGCCAGCTCCTTTGCGCAAACTTCCAGCGCCGGCTCCCGTCCCAATCCTTTGCTCACAAGCCCCAGCAGCTTCAGCCTCTTGAGGCTTCCCGCCTACCGTATCAGCGTACGCATTTGACACTCAAAGGCTCGCCAGCATCAGACAGCCTGAAAAGAACTTTTTCATAACATTCTCCATGATATCGCAGTCAAAACACTTTCATGCTGGCGCAGCTCTGCGACTCGGCACTGCGATGCGCAGCTGCGGAGCCCGCCGCCCAGCGGGAGTCCTAGGCAAACAGGCTTCTCAGGCTAGAAGAGGCTTCCGAAGATCTGCCCTGCAGCTTCCCGCAGTGGCGCCAGGAGGGGCATGAGGACCTCTTCGACGAAGGGGCCTGCCGCAGGCCAGATCGAGGGCCTGAGCAGGGGCCAGGCCACCCAGCAGGTATAGGCGGCATAGGCGAGGGTCAGCAGCAAGCCTTTGAAGCGCCCAATGCGCCCCGCCTTCCTGATGCCGATGCCGAGGAAAAAGAGCGCCAGCGTGAGGACGACCATGACGGGCACGTCGCGGCGGAGCACCTCGGGGTCGGCCGCAAAGGGCGCGACGGCGCCGGCGATGCCGACCACAAGGAGGGTGTTGAAGAGGTTGGAGCCGATGACGTTGCCAAGAGCGATGTCGTGCTCGCCCTTGCGGGCCGCGACTATGGAGGAGGCAAGTTCGGGCAGGGATGTACCCACGGCGATCACGGTGAGGCCGATGACAAGGTCGCTCACCCCGCACCAGCGGGCAGCCTCCACGGCGCCCCAGACGAGTACGCGGGAGCTTGCGACAAGAACGATCAGGCCGGTCACGAGCCAGACGAGGGCGCGGGCAAGGCTCATGTCCGCCTCCCCGCTTTCGGGCTCCTCCGCGGGACCCTGCCTGAGGGCACGGACAATGCTGAAGCCCAGGGAGGCGAAGAACACGCCGACAAGCACGGCCGCATCCAGGCGCGAGATTCGGCCGTCCCAGAGCAGCCAGACCGTCAGGGCGGTAGCGAGGATGAGCGCCGGCAGCTCCCGGAAGAGGATTTCGCGCTTGACGGGAACGGGGCTGACCAGCGCCGTCACGCCGAGGATGAGGGCGATGTTGGCGATGTTGGAGCCAAAGGCGTTGCCGAGGGCGATGCCGGCGTTGCCCTGCCAGGCGGAGACGCCGGAGACCAGCATTTCCGGCGCCGAGGTGCCGAAGCCCACGATGGCTATGCCCACGAGCAGGGGCGGCATGCCGCAACGTCTGGCAACGTTGGCTGCGCCGTCGACGAAGCGGTCGGCGCTCCAGACAAGCAGGGCAATGCCGGCAATGATGGCGGAACAGACAAGCAGCATACTCCTCCCCGGCCTGCCCGGCATCCTCGACAGATTCAACATCCCGGTCCGGCAGGCCTTGCGCCAAGCACCCTAGGCAGCCCCGCCAAGAAAAGTCAAATCCGGCCGCAGGTCAAATTCCCATACTGCCGCCTCGCATCCCAGGGCCCTGCGCAGTGATGCCGGCATGGATCAGCCCCGCACTCTGCCTTGAAGAGGTCTGTGGCGGCAGGACAAGAGCAGGCTAGCTTCATGGACTGAAAAAGCCGAAGCGCCTCTTTGTCCTGCGAAGACAAGCCAAGGAACGAGGCTCCGCCCTTCCTGAGCCTCCGGCAGGGCCTCTCCCAGGCCTCCTGAGGCCAGGCTCTTTGAGGCCAGAGAACGCCGGTTGCCGGGCGCACTTCCTGGCATCGGCTTCGATTTCGCTCCAGTCGCAGGCGGCTACCTGGCAGACGGCCTGCCCGGCACGTGATCCAAATATTAGGATCACGTGGTAACTCGAGCCCTGGCCGGGAGCGATTTCCGCCTCGATGGCGCCACCCATGGAGCTTGCAAAAACGCGGCGATGGCAAGGCCAAGGCCCGTACCCTGGATGCTGTGCATTCTGCCACTGTCCTCGCGTTCGATGGCGGTGAAAAGCTTCTACTGCAGCTCCCCGGTCATGCCCATGTCGGTACCCTTCACCCCGCCACGGCATGAGGAAAAGCGCCCTGCCCTCATGCGACGCCACGCCCGCGCGACCTCTGCGCCGAACCGGATGTCGCCCTCCAGGCCCAGAATGAGCTAGGGAGGGCCCGAAAAAGGGCCCGAAAAGCGCCGGAGAGGGCCCGGGACGAGCGGGGTTGGGAAAAAAGCAGCCCCCTGCGGGGCGCTGGGCCAAGCAGGGGGCTGCATGCGTGCTATGTGGCGGAGAGATAGAGATTCGAACTCTAGAACGGCTTCCACCGTTACACGATTTCCAATCGTGCTCCTTCGACCAACTCGGACATCTCTCCGTGTTCGTTGAACCCGTTTCTTTTAAGCGAAGGCGGGACGGATGGCAAGCTTTTTTTTCCGGCGCCCGCCATTTTTCGCACCAGAGCCCGCCACCGGCGGCGGACAGCGGACGGAGGCGGACGATTCTTTACAGCGCAGGCATTCCTAGCTATGAACTGTCTATGGAATAGCCCTTCCTGTTGCGCGCAGGCACGCAGGCAGGGACAGTGCTAGCCGAACCCTCTTCCACGCAAGCCTAGCCCATGTTTACCAAACGCAAAGAGACTAAAAACCCCCGGCTCCACACCCTGAACATCCCCATGCTGCTCGTTTCGAGCATCGTGCTGGCCTTTCTGGTCTACGTCACCTACGTCTCGCTGACCAACTTCACCGAGATGCAGGACGTCACGGAGCGCTACATCACCGCCCAGCAGGACGCGTCCAGCATGCTGGCGGCCTCGGACTACCTCACGGCGCAGACGCTGATCTTCGCCGTGAACACCGACAAGTCGCTCGTAGAAAAGTACTTCCACGAGGCCTTCAAATCCAAGCGCAGGGAGCGCTCCGTGGAGAGCATGGAGCGCCTCTTCCCCAACAACAGAGCTTTCGCCAAGCTCAAGTCCGCGCTCGCGCACTCCAACGAGCTCATGCAACGGGAGTTCCACGCCATGCGCCTCATCATCGAGGCCAGAAAGTATCCCATCGACTCCTTCCCCCAGGAGCTGCGCGACTTCAATCTCACGCCTGAAGAGCTTGCCCTGCAGCCTGTGGAGCAGCAAAGGCTGGCCCAGCAGCTGGTCTTCGGCTCAGACTACCAGATGTACAAGGACTGGATCCGCGACGACATCTCCGAGTGCCTCTCCCTGCTGCAGGAGGAGACCAAGGAGCAGATGCTCAAGACTCCGGCCCTCATGCGCAACCTCATACGCTACCAGTACATTCTCATTATCGTCCTGGTCATCGTCATGCTCGTCTTCATCGCGTCGACCTCCCTGCTTGTGATCAAGCCGCTGAAGCAGGGCGCCGACAGCATGCGCAAGCAGCAGACCATGCCCGAAGTCGGGGTCTACGAGCTCCAGTCCTTTGCCAAGACCTACAACGACCTCTTCCTGCAGAACCAGGACCTCAAGTCCAAGCTCGCCTACAAGGCCGAACACGACGCCCTCACCGGCCTGCTCAACCGAGGCGCCTTCGAGCGCATGCGTCTCCAGAACGAGAAGCGCAAGACGGCCCTCATTCTGGTGGACGTCGACAAGTTCAAGGAAATCAACGACACCCACGGACATGATGTCGGCGACAAGGTGCTCCAGAAGGTCGCCCGTTTCCTGCTGCAGAGCTTCCGCGCCGAAGACCACGTCTTCCGCCTCGGCGGCGACGAGTTCGCCATCATCATGGTCTACGCCGACAGCAGCATGCGCGACATCGTCGAGCAGAAGATGCTCCAGTGCAACGAGCAGCTCTCCACCCCCAAGGACGGGCTCCCCGTAGCCACCTTGAGCGTGGGCGTTGCCTTCAGCGACAGAAAGGACCCGTCGGGCGACATCTTCAAGGATGCCGACTTGGCCCTCTACTCGGTGAAGCGGCGCGGACGCAACGGCATTGCCTTCTACAGCGACGCCCCTACCCAAGAGTAGGCCAGCCGCAGGCCGGAGAACGCCCATGTCAAGCAATCCCGAAACGAAGAACTCGAAGAAGCTGACCATACTCGTTGTCGAAGACAACGAGATGAACCGCGAGATCCTTATCGATCTACTTTCGGACGAGTACGAGGTCCTGGAGGCCGACAACGGCCTCACTGGCCTTGCCGCCATGGAGGCGCACGCGGACGAGCTCTCGGCTATCCTGCTCGACGTGTACATGCCCGAATGCAGCGGCTTTGAATTTCTCGAGCGCAAGCGCCGCAACCCCCGATACGACTCCCTGCCGGTCATCGTCATGACGGCGTCGAGCACCGTGACGGACGAGATACGATGCCTGCAGCTCGGCGCCTCGGACTTCATCTCCAAGCCATACAACACCGAGGTCATGAAGAACCGCATCCAGAGCATCATACGGCTCAGGAGCGCCTCCAGCATGCTCAACAGGCTCGAGCGGGACAAGCTCACCGGCCTTTACAGCAAGGAGTTCTTCTTTGAGGGCGTCAAAGCGGAGCTGGCCGCCCACCTAGGCGACGCCTACGACATCGTCGTGAGCGACGTCGAGAACTTCCGCCGCGTGATCGACCGCTACGGCGAGGAGCGCTGCGATGCCTTCCTCGCCACCCTTGCCGAGCGCATCCCCAAGGCCCTGCCGGACATGGTCCTCGGCGGGCGCATCGACTACGACGTCTTCGCCTTCCTCATCCGGCACCAGAAGGAGGACTGGACCGCATCTCTCGACACCGTCGTGGAGACCGGCATGCTGGGCGCCAGCGTCAAGTACGGCATCATAACGGACATTGACCCCCACCTTCCCGTCTCGACCCTCTGCGACCGCGCCGGCATGGCCCTGAACAAGATCCGGGGGCAGTTCAACGCCCGCGTCGCCTGGTACAACGAGGAGCTGCTCAAGAACCAGCTGCGCGACCATATCATCGTCGAGGGCATGCAGGACGCCATCAAGCGGCACGAATTTCAGGTCTACTACCAGCCCAAGCACAACGTGTGCGAAAACCGCACCGGCGGGGCCGAGGCGCTGGTGCGCTGGACGCATCCGGTGCTCGGCTTCATTAGCCCAGGCATCTTCATTCCCCTCTTCGAGCGCAACGGCTTCATCACGAGCCTGGACCGCTACATCATGGAGGAGGTCTGCATCGAGCTCAAGCGCTGCAAGGAGATTGGCCTGCCACTGGTGCCCATCTCCGTCAACCTCTCGCGCATGAACTTCGACAACCCGAATCTTCCCAAGGAAATCGCAGCCTTGACGGACAAGTACGGCGTGGAGCATAGCCTCGTGCACATCGAGCTCACCGAGTCCGCGGCAGGCGACGATCCCAAGAGCGTCGCGGTCCTGCTCAGACAGCTGCACGACATGGGCTTCGTCATCGAGCTGGACGACTTCGGCTCGGGCTATTCGGCTCTGGCCTCGCTCTTCACCCTGAGCCTGGACGTCATGAAGATGGACATGAGCATCATCCGTCACGCGGCCCAAGCCAGCAACTATAGCCTGGCCCGCTACGCCATCATGCTCGCCGAGTGCATGAAGCTGAAGACCGTGGCCGAGGGCGTGGAGACCGCCGACCAGGCGATGGCCCTCAAGGTGCTCGGCTGCGACTACATCCAGGGCAACTTCTTCTCCAAGCCCCTGCCCCGCGAGGAGTTTGAGAAATACCTGGTGGAAGGACCCAAGAACGCACTGGCAATCTAGCAGCGGCGCAGCGGCCGCGTCCATCCGAAGGACGTCCCGCCCACGGCGCCACAAGGAGCGCAAGCAATGACACTACAGGAACTCTACGCAAGCGTCGGAGGGAGCTACGAAAGCGCCCTGCGCATCTTGCAGATGGACAAGCTCATCACCAAATTCATCGCCCGCCTGCCCCAGGACCAGTCCTTCGCCAAGTTGATGGACGCATGGAAGGCCCGCAACGGCAACGGTATGTTCGAAGCCGCCCACGCCCTCAAGGGCGTCAGCGCCAATCTGGGACTCAACAGCCTCTCCGAGCTGGCCGGCGCCGTGGCCGAAGAATTCCGTCCCGGCAAGAGCCGGACCATGTCCGACGAGCAGCTTGACAGCCACATGGAGCAGGTGCGTGCCAAGTACGAAGAGACCGTGGTCGCCATCCAGCAGTTCACGCAGGGCTAGGCCCTGCCGGCAGCGCCTTCTGCAAGGCCCTCTTCTCCTCGGAGGAGCAGAGGGCTTTGCCCGTTGCCCTCCCCTTTCCCGCTATGCTGCCGTATGCCTTCAACTGCAAACCGAAGAAGTGACATGTCCACTCTGACAGCTTCACCACGCCTCCGTATGGGAAGCATATCCGCGTGCGCCCTGCTTTGGATGCTTTTCCTCCTGCTGGGAGCGGTCCAGCCTGTCCAGGCGAACGGCTTCGGAAAGATCTTTGGCACCGTGGCCTTCCAGCGCCCCAGAGACGTCTTCGCCCCCTGGCTCGTGGTGCAGTCGCGCAACAGCGCAAGCGGCATCTTCGCCGGCTCCGTGTCGCTCAAGGGCGGAAAGACTTCGTCCAAGCTCCTGAGCGAGGGCGGCGCCCTGACCGGCATGCAGCGCCTGCGCTTCGTCAATAGCTTCTGGAACAGCTACCCCTACATCACGGACATCAAAAACTGGGGAAAGCAGGACTACTGGGCCATACCGAAGGAGTTCGTTGGCAAGTCCGGCGACTGCGAAGACTACGCCATCGTCAAGTTCTACACGCTCCGCGCCCTGGGCGTGCCCAGCAGCGCCATGCGCATCGTTGTCCTCAAGGACGTCGTGCGCAAGCTGGCCCACGCCGTGCTCGCCGTCGAGGAAGGCGGCGAAATCTACATTCTCGACAACATTTCCAGCGCCATCGTGCCCCACAGCCGCCTGACGCAGTACGAGCCCGCCTACTCGCTCAACGAGGAGAAGGCCTGGGTGCATCTGAAGGGCCGCGCCAAGTAGCGCCGGCACCTGCTCCAAGGAGAGATCAACGCCATGCGCGACGAACTCAACGCCGTCAAACGCAAGCACAAGACCCGCCTCCTCTTGCTGGCCCTCGCCACCGCCGCGGCCTTGGCTTGCGCCATCTTCGTCACTCTGACCAGCATCGACCACGCCAAGCGGGACATCGTGGCCGAAGCCCAGCAGGGAGCCCAGGAGGAACTGGCCGCCCTGGCTGAGCGTATCGGCACGTGGAACGCGGGCCTTGCCAGCACGGCGGCCAGCATTTCCCAGGCCAACCTCTTCCAAGTCTTCGTCTCCGACTTCGCAACGAGCGAGGAGCGCATCGCCAAGCTGGAGGAGGTCAAGCGCGACGAGAATGTGCCCGAGCACGACATCGTCAGCTATCTTGGCGACCTGCTTGCGGAGTTTGCCCGCGAGTACAAGTTGCAGAACGCCTGCATCCTGCTGCCCGACGGGCGCGTCCTGCTGGGCGAACCCCTGCCCGAGGTCAAGGCGAGCCTTGGCGGAACGGCGCCCATACGCGTGGTCGCCTGCCGGCAGGACAAGGACGATGTCTACGCCAGAGCCGTTGCCCCCGTCTTTCCTCTTGCCACCGACAGCAGGCCGGCGGCCTACCTCGTCTTCGACGCCCCCCTTGACGAAGCCTTCGCCAAGGCGCTCTCGGGCGTGCATCCCTACGGCTGCGGCCTGGTCATGCAGGACGGCGAGGTCACCCTCTCCGGCGCGACCGTCGGCTTTGCGCCCGCCAGAGGCCTGCCTGCCCTGAAGGAGGGATCCTTCGTCGAAGGCCGGGGCACCCGCTTCAACTGCTACCGCCGCACCCAAGTCCCCTGCGAAGGCTACCTGCGCGCCTACCTCCCCTCTTCCGTCGTGGACGGCCGCATCGCGGCCGCCCAGTGGGACATCCTCCTGCTCGCCGCCACGGCCGTGGTTGCCATCCTCACGCTGGCCATCGCCCTCTTCATCGCGGCCGCCCGCGCCATGGAACGATCCCTCAACGAGCGCATCGGCCAGCAGCACGTGCTGCTGGAGAGCATCAACAGCTCTGTGGACGATGGCATCATGCTCATCGCCGACGACGGCACCGTGCAGTACCGCAACAGATACTTCACCCAGGGCGATGCCGAGAAGGAATGGGCCAAGGACGCCCTGGCCAACATCCTGCCTGCCGACACCGCCGAGGCTGTCCTCGACAAGACGGCGGAAATCAGTGCGGCCCAGAAGGGCGGCTCCATGGAAACCCATATCATGGAGAACGGCGACAAGCGCCTCTACCGCGTCTCCCTCTTCCCCTACGCAACCAGCAAGATCGGCCAAAAGGGCCTGTGCGTGGCCCTCTTCAAGGACATCACGGAGTTCAGGCGCCGCGCTCTGGAGCAGAAGCGGCGCGTCGAGAGCCTGCTCGACGTCTTCGCCTGCGCCATGGAAAGCGTGGAGAAGGGCTTTGCCGGCCATACCCACAAGATGCTCGCCGTCCTCGGCCGCATCAAGGACAGGATCGCCCTGAGTCCTGACGAAATGGAGACCCTGCGCATCGCCTCCCGCATCCAGAGCATCAGCAAGCTCTTCATTCCACCTGAAATCCTCTACAAGGAAGGGCGCCTCACCGACGACGACCGAGACAAGCTGCGCAAGGCGCAGGAGCTCGCGAACACGGTTATCCGCAACTTCGACTTCCACCTGCCCGTGGCCGACACCATCGTCCAGAGCGGCGAGCGCGTGAACGGGACAGGCCGGCCCGCCGGCCTCAAGGGCGATGCCATACTCAAGACGGCCCGCGTCCTTGCCGTGGTCAACGCATTCTGCGCCATGACGAGTCCGCGCAAGCACCGCGCCGCCATGACGCCGGCCGTGGCCAAGGCCGAACTCGAGCGCGATGCCGGCTACGATCAGGAAATCGTTGCCAGCCTTGCCCTCGTGCAGGACTCGGACGTCGTCAATCTGGACATTGCCTCCCAGCAGGACGGGATCACGGAATACAGGAAGCGCGCCCTGGAGGCCAAGCAGCGTGCCGAACGCCTGCTCGACGTCTTCGCCTGCGCCATGGAGAGCGTGGAGAAGGGCTTTGCCGGCCACTCCCGCAAGATGCTGGCCGTCGTGTCCCGCATCAAGGACGAGCTCGGCCTTACTGACGACGAGAGCGACACGCTCGCCGTGGCGGCCCGCATCCAGGGCATCAGTAAGCTCTTCATCCCCCACGAGATCCTGGTCAAGGAAGGCAAGCTCACCGAGGACGAGCACGCCAAGATCCGGGAAGCCCAGACCATGGCCAACTCTCTCATCCAGAGCTTCGACTTCCACCTGCCCGTGTCCGACACCATCAACCAGAGCACCGAGCGCATGGACGGCACAGGCCGTCCCGCCGGTCTCAAGGGCGAGGCCATTCTCAAGACCGCGCGCGTTCTCGCGGCCATCAACGCCTTCTGCGCCATGACGAGCCCGCGCAAGTACCGCGGGGCCATGACGCCGGAGGCTGCCATCGCCGAGCTCGAAGCCAATCCCGGCTATGACCAGCAGGTCGTTGCCAGCCTGCGCCAGGTGACGCAGGAGGACATTGCGGGCTAGCCGCGGCCTTCCAACTGGCAGGCAGACAGCCGGCCAGATAGTTAGACAAGCGCATTGCAGGGGCGCGGCGGGTCGCGCCCCTGTCGCTCCAAGCCCCCTGCAGAGGAGGTTCTGGCGTGCCGGCCCAGTCCTGCCGCTTGCTGGGCCTCCGCCTCCGCGCCCTTGTCGCGCAGGCGCTCGCGCGTGCGGGTCAGCAGGACGGGCGTCGATGGACTTGGCGCCATGGCTTCATGGGCAGAGGCCTCGCCGCGAGGGCAAGGAGGGGCACCCTCTGGGCGTCGTCGGCGCGGCATGGCAGATGGCGCAAGAGGCCTCGAGACCGTCCTTGCTGGGCATGCCCCCGTCTATGGGGAGCACGCCGAAGAAGCCCCGCAGAGTCTCGCCGGACATCTTCTCCGCAAGCAGCCCGTCTTCGGCATGCTTCACGCCTGCGCCGGCTTCTTCGAACCCCCTGGGCGGCAATGCCGGCGCCGAGGGCTGGCCTTCCGCCAGTAGCCCCCAAGCCGTTGCGGCGCGCATGCGCAGTTCGTTCACCTTCCTTTCCAGCGCGACGGCCTTGCCGTCCCCGCCGATGGGGCTGCAGCCCTCAAGTCGCTGGAGGGGGAGCAATAAGAAAGGCTTCTTCCTGGCCACCTCGGCCTTCGCGCGCATCCTCTTCTCGCGCAGTCCCCCTCTCATCGTCCCCATAGAGCTGCAACTCAGGGTCTTGCTGGCCTCGCAGCGCTTCGCGTGCTGGACGGCAATGCCGTGCGGGCAGGAAGAGCAGCCTGGAGAGCTTCTCAGGACGTCCATCATCGGGAAAAGCGCTTCCCGCACGCAGGTCCGTCCGCGCCGATTCCCCAACGCAAAGCAGGCTCCGGCATTCCTTTGGGAACGCCGGAGCCTGCACTGCAGTCTTGCGGTGGCGGAGAGATAGAGATTCGAACTCTAGAACGGCTTCCACCGTTACACGATTTCCAATCGTGCTCCTTCGGCCAACTCGGACATCTCTCCGCATGAACTTCAGCCGTCTGGTACGCAAACGGCCGGCAAAAGGCAAGTCATTTTTCGGCTAGCGCCCGGGGCAGGATCTCTGCCCGGACTTTTTGGAGGAGCCCTCCCTGCGCTGATCCTTGTCAAAGGACTTCTTGCCGATGAAGTAGAACAAGGCAACGCCGATGACACCGGCCAGCGTGATGCCGATGTCGTTCATGGTTCCGACGTCCATGCCTAGACCTTGCCGACGGAGTTGTTGAAGCCGTTGTCGCAGTAGATGACCTGGCCGGTGACGGCGCGACCGAGGTCGGAGGCCAGGAAGGTGGCAAGGCCTCCCACGTCGGTGGGCTCCACGTTGCGGTGGATGGCCGCCATGTCGGCGGCCTGGGAGAGGGAGGTCTTCAGCGCGTGCACGGCGGAGGCCGCCAGGGTCTTGATGGGACCGGAGCTGATGCAGTTGATGCGTATGCCCTTGGCACCCAGATCGAAGGAAAGGTAGCGCATGGAGCATTCCAGTGCGGCCTTGGCGACGCCCATGACGTTGTAGGATGGCACGACGCGCGTGGAACCCAGGTAGGTCATGGCTAGGATGGAGGAGCCGTCGTGCATGAGGGGCTCGAAGGCGCGGGACAGGGCAATCAGGGAGTAGGAGGACACGTCGAGCGCCAGATGAAAGCCTTCGCGGGACGTTTTGATGAAGTCGTCGTTCAAGTCGTCGCGGTTGGCAAAGGCCAGGGAGTGCACCAGGATGTCCACGTCGCCCCACTTCTCCTTCACGAGCGCGGCCGCGGCCGCGATGTCCTCGTCGCTGGAGACGTCGCACTTGAAGGTGAACTCGCCGCCGACCTCCTCGCTCAGGGGTTCAACGCGCTTTTTGATGGCGTCGTTGACATAGCTGAAGGCGAGGCGGGCGCCGGCCTGCTTGAACTGCTGGGTGATGCCCCAGGCGATGCTCCGGTTGTTGGCCACACCGAGTATGAGGGCTTTCTTTCCTTCGAGAAGCATAGTCTCTCCTTGATGCACGGTTTAAATCTTGAGCTCGGAGCCGGTCAGTATGCGGTAGGCGTCGCGGTACTTTCCAGCGGTGACATCGGCAACCTCGTCCGGGAGCACCGGAGGCGGAGGCTGCATGTTCCAGGGCTGCCGCTTCAGCCAATCGCGCAGGTACTGCTTGTCGAAGCTGGGCTGGCCGTGGCCTGGCTCGTACTTGTCTGCGGCCCAGAAGCGGGACGAGTCGGGGGTGAGCACTTCGTCGATGAGGTGGATTTTGCCGTCGACGAAGCCGAATTCAAATTTGGTGTCGGCAACGATTATGCCGCGCTCGGCGGCGTAGGCCCGGCCCTTCTCGTAGATGGCGAGCGCCGTCTGCTCGACCTGGCGCGCGGCATCGGGGCCGATGAGCTCAGCAGCCCGCTCGACGCTGATGTTCTCGTCGTGGGCGCCGAGCTCGGCCTTGGTGGAGGGCGTGAAGATGGCGGGCTCGATCTTGTCGGACTCCCTGAGGCCTTCGGGAAGCCTGTGGCCGCAGACTTCGCCAGTCTGCTGGTAGGCCTTCCAGCCGGAGCCGGAGAGGTAGCCACGCACGATGCACTCGATGGGCAGGGGCTTGGCCCTGCGCACGAGGACGGCCCTGCCCTCGAGCTCGTCGCGCCAGGGCGCGAGGGCCTGGGGGAACTTGTCCGCGTCGCGCTCGACGATGTGGTTGGGCACGAGATCCCTGAACATGTCCATCCAGAACAGGGTGATCTGGTTGAGGATGACGCCCTTGTAGGGAATGGGGCGACTCATGATGACGTCGAAGGCGCTCATGCGGTCCGTGGTCACGATGAGCAGGGTCGCGTCGTCCACGGCGTAGATGTCGCGGACCTTGCCACGGGAAAGGAGCGGATAGGCGGTGATTTCGGTCTTGGTTACGACTTTCATGGCGTTCCTTGTCTTTCGGCCGCAGGCGGGCGTTGGCTCCGCCAGAAACCGGCTGTCGCGTGGCCTAGCGGATCTCGACGGAGCGGGCGTGGGCTTCAAGCCCTTCCAGGCGGGCAAGGGTCGCTATGGCCTGCCTGCTTTCGCTCACGAACTCGCGGGACGTAGCCACGATACTCGTCTTTTTGCAAAAAGTCTGTACGGAAAGCGCGGAAGAGAACCTCGCCGTGCCGAGGGTGGGCAGGACGTGGTTGGGGCCGGCGAAGTAGTCGCCTACGGGCTCGGGGCTGTAGTGGCCCATGAAGACGGCGCCCGCATTCTTCACGTAGGGAAGCGCGGCCCAGGGGTCCCTGAGCGAGAGCTCGAGGTGCTCCGGGGCGATGCGGTTGGCGACGGCCAAGGCGCAGCTCAGGTTCGGCACCACGACGATGGCGCCCCAGTCCATGAGCGAGCGGCCGGCGATGGCGGAGCGGGGAAGCTTGGCGCACTGCTCCTCGAGCTCGGCCTGGAGGGCATCGGCTAGATGCTGGTCGAAGACGATGCAGATGGCCGAGGCCAGCGGATCGTGCTCGGCCTGGCTGAGCAGGTCTGCGGCCAGCCACTTGACGTCGGCCGAGCCGTCGGCGACCACGCACACCTCGCTGGGGCCGGCTATCATGTCGATGCCGACCGCACCCTGGACAAGGCGCTTGGCCGTGGTCACGAAAATGTTGCCCGGACCGGCAATGACGTCCACGGGCGCCAGGGTCTGGGTGCCGTAGGCCATGGCGGCCACGGCCCAGGCGCCGCCGACGCAGTAGACTTCGCTGATGTCGAGCAGATGGGCGGCCGCCAGAATGACCGGATTGATGGTGCCGTCGTTGCGGGAGGGCGTGCAGACGGCGATCTCCGGCACGCCCGCCACGAGGGCTGGTATGGCGTTCATGAGGAAGCTGGACACCAGCGGGGTGTTGCCGCCCTTGCCGCCCGGCACGTAGAGGCCGACGCGGCCCACGGGATTCACCATCTGGCCGAGTATGCTGCCGTCGGGACGGGTGGTGAACCAGCTCTTCTCCTTCTGCTGCTCGTGGAAGGCCCTGATGTTGCCAGCGGCCTGGGCGATGCACTCGCGGTCCTCGGCGGGAACCGTTGCGGCCGCCCTGGCGATGTCCTGGGGCTTCACGCGGATGGGGCCGGCAAAGCCAGGGCAGTCGAAGCGGGCGGTGTAGTCTATCAGCGCCGCATCGCCGCGACTTTTGACATTGGCGATGATTTCGCGCACCTGTCCCTCGACGTCGCCCCCGCCGGGATGGGCGCGCTCCTCAAGCCACTGGCCAGCCTTTGTCCAGTCCTTGTCACTCTGCAGATTGATTATGCGACATATAGCCATGTGCGGTACCTCGTAGGCGAAGAACATACGCGAATGCAGGCAGGTTGTCTAACAGACAGGCCGTCCGCACTCTGCCGGAACACGCCCGGGCCCTGAAGAAGAGCAAGCGGCCTGCAGCGAAGTCTCGGATAACGCAAAAAGCCCCGGAGCTCGGAAGCTCGACGGGGCTTGTGCAAAAATCCTTGGCGGCGACCTACTTTCCCACATGATGATATGCAGTATCATCGGCGATAAGGAGCTTAACTGCCGA
>JAEEPQ010000233.1 GCA_016284885.1 Desulfovibrio sp. | reverse complement strand
TGGCTGCGCCACCAGCCCTCGAGCGGCGTGGGGCTGGCCTTGACGGCCTTGAGCATGGCTTCGTGGTTTGCCTGCAGGCGCTTCTCCACGTCCGCCCACTCGCCTGAGGCGGGCTGCTGGTTCTGGGGCGCGTCAGGGGCCGCAGGAACGGAGGCGGGCAGGGCCAGTGCAAGGGCCATGAGCAGGGCAGGGAGACTGGTGTGGCGCAGGGACATGGCAAGGCCTCCTGAAGGGGGGGATGTGCGGGCGGAACGTGTCCCGCGGGTATCGAATGTCGCTTTTTCCGGCCGCGGGGTCAAGGGTTCTGCAGACTTTGCCGCGCCTGTCCGCTCTGCCGGAGGACAGCTTTCCAGCCTTCCCTCCTTCCCGACGGACGGCGTTGACAGCCAAGATCTAGATGCGGCACAAGAAATGCGCCGTCGGGGTCAAGAGGAGCTCGGAAGCCTTTGCCCAGACGGCCTTTCGGAAGGGGCCGCGCGTCCAAGGGGCGGGCCCCTTCCTCCGTTTTCGGGGCGCGGAAGGCGGACCGGCAGCTCTTTCCTGCGCCATGGCCAAGGGATAGAGCGCAGGGCGGAAGGGGAGAAGGATGGTGTCTGCAGGCTCCTGCCTGCGTCCGGAATCTCCCGGCATGCCTGGAAGCTGGAAAAAGGGGCTTTGGGCGTGCGGCCGGACGAGAAGCTGGGCGCTGTGTGGCGAGACAGGTTTTTGCTTGCGTCGCTGCATGGCCGTTTTTGACAGGCCGCGCCTGGCTCCAGCTGGCATGAGCTTCCGCGTCCTGAGTGGCATGCTGGAGGACTCTGCATCTGGATCTGCTGCAGGCGGCCTTGCGGCAGTCTGGCAGAGGGGCAGGCAGAAAGCCTGCTGGACTGGCCTCGGCACCTTGCCATAGCCATTTGCCATGCTGGCGATGTGCGTGGCGCCGGGGGTCGCGGAAGGCGCCGAAGGCCCAGACGCCCGGCCGACATTGCCCTTGACTTCCGCCGAGGAAAACGAAACTATCTTCCGCTGGACGCCTGCGATTCTGCCGTCCAGCCAGACCGGAACCCTTGCGCGGAGGACGCGATGCTGCTGTTTGACGACGACGATGACGAAGGCGGAAAATCCCTTGCCAACGCCCTGAGGCCGGGGCTGGCCGCCGTGACGGTCTTTGTCATGGTGCTGCTCATCATGCCGGCGTGGCTTCCCAACATCGAGCACTTCCTGGGACTGCTGGCAGGCTTCTTCGCGACGGCTGCGGGCGCTTCCTTCCTGCTCGCCTTCTGGACCCTGGCAAGGCGCGACAGGGGCCTGTGCCAGGAGGCAACGAGGCTCGGCCTGGTCCACAAGTTTCTCTCCTGCCACTGGGACCTCGTGCGCTGGGCCGTTTCCGGCGCAGCCGTGGCCCTTTCCATGTGGCTTGCCGTGGCCCAGGGCAAGGTGCAGGGCGAAGTGCTGCTCGACACCATCATGCTCTCCCTCTGCGTCGGCGGCTTCCTCTCCTTCATCCGCGTGGTCTTCATGGCCATGAAGGTCTACTCGACCAAGGATCCCGCCTAGGCTTCCGGCAGGGGCTAGCGGCTCCGCCAGCCCCGCCGCCGGCTACTGCTCGCGCACCTTGCGCACGCTGGCCACGGCCCAGAGGAAGGCAAGGACGCCGCCGGCGGCAAGACCCGCAAGGCCTGGCAGGCTGACTGGAAGCCCTGCCGAGGCGTCGCGCATGGCTCTGGCCGCATGGGGCAGGGGCAGGAGCCGCAGGATGTCGCCGGCCCATGCCGGCAGGCGGTCGAGGGGGAAGAAGGTGCCCCCGAGAAAGCCCATGGGCGCGATGACGAAGTTGGCGAGCATGGCCTGGTCGGCGTGCCCCCTGACGTTGAGGGCCGTGGCGCAGGCGAGCGAGGCGAAGAAGAAGGCGTTGAGCATGAGCGCGGCCCACAGGCCCGGCGCCAGCAGATTGCCTCCTATGCCGGCCAGGCGCCCCACCGCAAGGACAAGGGCGCAGGCGCAGGCAGCCCTGAACATGCCGGCCAGCACCTCGCCGGCTGCGTAGCCCGAGGCGGAGAGCGGACAGGCCATGAACTCGTCCATGGTGCGCCAGTAGAAGCGGGCGATGTTGATGTCGGCCGCTATAGCCCAGCTCTGGGTCATGCTGACCATGGCCGCCAGCCCTGGGAGCAGGAACTCCCCGTAGGGGCGGCCCGCCACTTCGGCGTCGCCCATGGCGCAGGTGAAGGCCGTGAAGTAGAGCAGGGGGGAGACGAGCCAGGAGAAGAGCTGCTTCGGCATGCGGGTGCGGATGACGAGGAGCTCCCGGTAGAAGATGGGAAAGAGCCCGGCAAAGGGGCGCAGGCGCTTCATGGCCGCCTCCCGGCAGGGCGTTTGCGGTCCGGGGAAAGCATGTCGCGGCCTAGGGCAGGCCCGCCTTGCGCACCTTGCGGTGCTCTTTGTGCGCCTGCAGCGACGGCAAAGTAGGCGTCCTCGAGCCTGACCGCGCGCAGGGAGGTCTGGAAGCCCTGTCTGGCCTTGTCCTGCGCGAAGGCCAGGGCCTCGGCGCGCTCCTTGAAGCAGACGGTTTCGGGCAGGGGGATCTCGTCCTGTCCGTCCTGCAAAGGCGTGGCCTGGGGCAGGACGTCCACGGCAACGCTGCCAAGCCCGGCCATGAGTTCCCTGGGCGATCCCTTGCATGCCACGCGGCCCCGGTCGAGGAAGACGACCCTGTCGGCAAGGCGCTCGGCCTCCTCGATGTAGTGGGTGGTCAGGAGGATGGTGGCGCCCTGCTCGCGGATCCGGCCGACCAGTCCCCAGAGCGTGCGGCGCATTTCTGGATCCAGCCCTGCCGTGGGCTCGTCCAGAAAGAGGAGGCGCGGGCCGTGCATGAGGGCGCGCGCCAGCACCGCCCGGCGCTGCTGGCCGCCGGAAAGGCTCTTGCAGGGCGTGTCCCTGAGCTCCGCAAGGCCCGTTGCCTCGAGCAGGCGGGCCATGGCCTCCAGGCGGGCAGGCTTCGGCATGCGGTAGAGCCGGCCGTGGATGTCGAGGTTCTGGGCCACGGTGAGCTCCCGGTCCAGGTTGAGGTGCTGGGCGGCCACGCCGCACAGGGCCTTGGCGCGGACGGGGTCGTCAGCGACGGCAATGCCTGCGATGCGCACCCATCCTGCATCGGGATCAAGCTGGCCCGTGGCGATGCGCACCGTCGTCGTCTTGCCGGCGCCGTTGGGGCCGAGCAGGGCCACAAGCTCGCCTTCGCGGGCCTGGAGGCTGATGCCGTCAAGCGCGGTCCTGGCGCCGTAGCGCTTCACGATGCCGTTGAGCTCGAGCAGGGGGGACGTCACGGGGCTTGCTCCTTGCCTACCTTGCTTGCCTTTGTGGCCCCGCTTGGGCGGGGGCGCCTAGGCCGTGCCGGCCGAGGGGCCAGGCCGTCTGGTTCGCTCCAGCAATAGCCCATATGGCGCAGGCTTTCCAGCGCCTTGCAGGCTGGAAAGCCTGCCGGGGGATGCATGGCTGGAGGGCAAAAAACCAGGGGG
>JAEEPQ010000232.1 GCA_016284885.1 Desulfovibrio sp. | reverse complement strand
GGCTGCTGGGGCGCATACGGTTGGCCTGGCTGTCCGGGGAGTGTGTGGGCCTGCCCGCCGGGCTTGCCTGGAAGCGGCTGCAGCGGCTTGCCGGTCATTCCTGGGGCCATGGGCTGGCCGGGCACCTGGGCCTTCTTCCTGCGTCCGCGGATAATCACGACGGCGATGAGCGCGGCTGCCGCGGCGAGCAGGATGGCGCCCAGCACAGGCCTGAAGCGCACCCAGGCGATGGCGACGACGATGAGCGACCAGGCGAAGCCGATGAGGCCGGCCACCAGGGAGATGCCCATCTCGCCGATGTTGCCGAGGAGGGGAATGACGTCCAGCACCACGGAGATGGGGGCCAGAATCATGCGCAGGCCGGCGATGACGAGGATGCAGCCAAGCGCGCGGAAGATCCAGCACATCATGGCGTTGTCGTCCCTGGCGCCCTGGATCATCTGGGGGACTTCCTGCTTGCCGAGCTCGACGCGGAAGAAGTCCTGGTTGTTGCTGGCCCTCCAGGTCTTGAAGACGCCGCCGGAGGCCAGGGCCAGGATGGAAATCTCGCTTTCAGGCACGTAGTAGAACTTCACGCGCACGTCGCCGATGCGGGCATGATTGGGATCGGCGCCGATGTAGAGGGCGTTGGGACCGGTGTTCCACAGCAGGCGGCCGCTCTTCACATGCAGCGGCAGGGCGTTCTGCAGGCGCTGGAGCTTTTCGTCCGTGAAGCCGCAGTCGAGGGCCTTTTCGCCGCCAATGTCGCGCACCAGCCTGCTGTCGAGGCCGTAGGCGCCGAGGGTGGCGTCCTGGGCATAGGTGGTGCTGCCCTTGACGTCCAGAAGAACCATGTTGTTGTTGGGACGCTTGGCAAAGCTTTGCGTCACGGGATGGGACACCCACTCGTTGGAGTAGGTGTAGGTTGTGACGGTCGTCTCGCTTCCGCCGGCATTCTTGTGCTTCTCGGTCTTCTTGTGCTCCACCATCTGGTAGAACTCGACGCTGTGGCGCAGGGCAATGCCCTTGACCTCGATGCCGGGGAAGTCGGGATCCTTGACGCCGGCCTTGGTTTCGGCCCGGCCGAAGGCGTGGACCAGCTTGTTGTCGAACGCGGGATCGACGCTGGCGACGGCCGGCAGCTCCTCGACGACGCGCTCGGCCTCGTTGATGGCGTCGCCGACGCTGACCGTGCGGCCTTCGTTCCACCAGAGCAGGGCGGTGCCGCCAAGGAAGAGCAGTATGCCGAAGATGATGCCCTTGAGCGAGTCCCTGAGACGGGATCCCCAGCTCTCGGTCGTGACTTCGGTGTAGGATTCAAGCTCAGACATGTTGTCAGCCTCCAGTCATGACGGGAAGTGATGCAGTCTCCGACGTCCCAAAGCGAAAAAGGCGGGACGGCGCGTTCAGCAGGCGGGCCGGGGCTGCCGGCAATGCGTCCTGCAACAAAGCTACAGTACAGATGTTGCCACGCATTGCAAGCCCTGCCGGCCGAATTCCGGCGGACAGTCCTCGCTGGGGCATAGTCTGCGCTCCTTGCCTTGCCTCGTGCTGTCCGAGCCAGAGACAGCGGCGCCATGCCGGCAGCCGTCCAGGCCGCGAAGGCAGGCCGGCATCACTGCCCACACCAGTTCAAGCGCTGTCCAGACGCCTCTGGGCAGGGACTGATGGCAGACCCGGAAGGAAGGCTCGGAACCTGGTTCAGACCGCGGGCAGGCCGCTTCCGTGACGGCTGCATCGGCAGCCCCCCGACGGCAGAGGCCAACGGCAGCTTCCCATGCCTGCTTCAGGTTTCGCACCGGCAGGCCCCCAGCAGCAGGGGATGCAGCGCCGATCTGGCAACAGGGAGCGTCAACGCCGCCACCTTGCGGGCAAGGCCTCCCGCAGGGCCAAAACACCTCGATCCCGCATCCGCGACAATCGCGCAAACGGCAGAAATAGGCAAAAATGCCTCTTTGGCCCATACTTCAAGCCACCCTGCAGCCCCAGCCTCCGCCGTCAAGGGGCTTTGGTGGCTTCTGCTGGCGATACCATCCATTTTTCGGGATCGTGTTACTGGCAACACATTGATATAAAGCACTTTTACCAGAAAGCACAATTTTGTGCTCTCGTATTTCAAGTGCGCCTTCAAGCTGCCTTCACGTAGCGGATCGCTCTTCGCCTGCCACTTGAAGCTTTGTCCGAGCTCGCGGTCAAAGCCAGCTCAGGTTTTCGCGCAAAGGACATTTTCTTGAAGTATTCCAATGCGTTTTCCCTTATCGCGCAATCACTCTACCCTTTTTCCACGAATCGCGCAAGCAAGGGGAAAGAAGCAGAATATGCCTTGTATTTTAAGGACTTGTCACTATTTCTCTCGTGGTGGAGGACTTCCGCGCCCTGTTTCGCTGGGCATTTTAGCAGAATCAGGCAATCCACCCTGCGGGCCACGCCACGCCCCTCCTGCGGGCTTCAGACGGCCTCGGCTCTGCCGAAGCGACAGGAGCCGACCCTGCGCAGGCGGCAGGGCAAACTCGCCAGGTCCCGATCCTGCAACGGACGCTTCCTCTGCCGCCGGTCCCGCGACCGACAGCGGCAGCGCTGAAGCGGACGGCGCCTGGCAGCGCGGCCTGAGCCTCTGTCCGGACACGCCGGACCGGCTGCCGGTACCGACAGGGAAGCGGGGAGGATGGCACGCCTCCGCGCAAGCGTCGCCTTCCGACTGAAGGCAGCCAGGCTGCCTCGTGTCTGGCTGCAGCCTGTCCTGGTTGAAGGCAGCTGCGCCGCCGGCCTTCCGGCAGGAAGCTTCCGGCAGCGGCTGGCCGGCAGCGACCAGCCTGCGGCACGCCGGCCGCCCGGCTGAGGACCGACCGCCTCGACGGACTCGGCACAGGACTGGAGCAGCGCAAGGCCCTCCCCGGAACGCCCTGACGGCAACGGCCACCTTTGCGCGCTGGCTGCGATGATGCCGCGTTGATGCGCCCCGCACAGGAGAGGTCCTGGCCGAACCCTGCCGGTCGGAACCCGCCGGACCGAAACCTAACCAGACCGAAGCGCTCCGGACCGGACGCTTCCTTGCTGCTTCGAGCCGGTCCGCGCAGGCCTGCCCCGCTCCCCTTCTCCATGGAGGCTGCGATCAGCTGGCGTTTCAGGCATGACGGCAACGACGCACGGGGCTTTCCGCCGGTCTGCTTCCCTCAGGCTTTGGCAATGGCGAAGCCAGGGGAAAGGAGCCTCGCTCTCTTCGTCTTCACCGCCTGCCAGACCTGCCGGCAGAGCCTGACCTGCCCATGCTGTCAGGGACAGCGTCCTTCTCCCCGAAAACGCCGAAGGCCTGGCCTCCGCCGGAAGCCAGGCCTTGCGCCTTCGCCCCTAGCGGGAGGCAAAGCAGCCGCACAAGGAGGAGATGCTGCAGGAGTGGAGCATGTGCACCTGGATGTTCTGGGCTTTGGCGTGCTCAATGGCCTTGCGCCTGGCCCCGTGGGAAATCTGCTTGGTGAAGATGACCACGGCGTCGGGCGTGCCGATGCGCGCCTTGAGATC